>JBEKAD010000105.1:0-11200 GCA_050018435.1 Terriglobia bacterium | reverse complement strand
GTTCTTCCAGGATTTCGGTGTCGCCGGATTGGCGATAGCCGAAGCGGAAATTGGGTCCCACATGAACGGACGATGCGCGCAGCGGGTCAACCAGCACCCGGCGCACGAATTCCAAAGGCGATTGGCGGGCGAGTTCGCGGGTAAAGGGCAGCACCACCAGCAGGTCGATTCCCGTCGCGGCGATCAATTCCACTTTGCGCCGCAGCGGCGTGAGGAGTTTGGGTGTGTAGTCGGGCGCGAGAATTTTGATGGGATGCGGCTCAAAGGTGAGGGCCGTTGCCCGCAAGCCCTGCGGCCGCGCCACCTCCACCACGCGGCGCAACAACGTCTGGTGCGCCAGGTGGACGCCATCGAAGTTGCCGATGGTCACCACGCTGGGTGCCAGGGGTTTGCCGAGTTCCTGAAGGTTGCTGATGATGCGCATAAAAGCAAGTCCGAGGTCCGGAGTCCGGGGTCCGAAGCCCGAAGCCTACAATTCCAACCTCAATCCATCATAAGCCAATTGCACGTGCGAGGGCAGGGTGGAGTTGGTTTCCTGGTGGCCGAGTTCGTGGGCGATGTGCGTGAAGAACGCGCGCCGTGGCTTCAGCCGTTCGACCATCGCCAGAGCCTGCGCCAGGGAAAGGTGGGTCGGGTGGGGCTTGTGGCGAAGGGAGTCGATGATGAGGATGTCCAGTCCCTCCAGCAGGGGAAGGCTGGATTCCGGGATTTCGCTGACGTCCGTGAGATAGGCCGTGTCACGAAAGCGGAATCCCAGAATCGGCAGATTGCCATGCAACACCGGCACCGGGATAAGGTTCAGGCCCCATAAATCAAAAGGTCCTTCGATAAGATGCGGATCGAGTCTGCCCACGCCGCCGAAGGGGTAGTTTCCCTCAAAGATATACGAGAAGGCGGTACGAATAGTGGCCATGCAGCGGGCTTCGGCATAAATGGGAATCGGTATCTGCTGCCGGAAATAGAACACGCGCGTATCATCGAGGCCCATGATGTGATCGGCGTGGTGGTGGGTAAAGACCACGGCATCCAGGCGGGTCAGGCGCTCGCGCAAGGCCTGCGTGCGGAAGTCCGGAGTAGTATCAATCACCACCACTCGGCCGTCGTACTCCAGGAGGATGGAAGGCCGGTGGCGCTTGTCGCGCGGGTCGGAAGATGTGCAGACGGAGCAATGGCAGGTGAGGATGGGCACTCCCGTGGAAGTTCCTGTGCCGAGAAACTTGAGAGTCATCACCCTTTGCGTGCCTGCCGCTTCTGCAATTCCACAAACGTCATCCGCAGTTCGTAGAGGACGTCGTCAAGGAGGCGGGATTCGTTGGGCGTCAGGTTCCCCTGGGTCTTTTCCTGTAGAACCTGGAGCAGGTCAATGGTGCGTTGGGCGTTTGCCATGTCGGGGGGGATGCGCTCGCCCCCTGGCCCCGCCAGCAAGCCAAGCTGAAACATGGTGGTGGTGCTGAGATAGGAGACCAGCGTTTCGAAACCGGACGGTTCGTCGAGAAGTTCTGCCTCTTCCGGTTCGACCACTTGGGGGCGCGGCGGCCTCTCGGTCGGTGGCGGCGGTTCGGCCTTCCGCACCTCGGACGGCCTTTCCTCGCGCCGGGAACCTTCCGCCGTGAAGGTGCGACGATCAACCACTTTGAACCCCGAGGGTTCGTTCTTCTCATCTGCCATGAAATGCCTCGCGGGCTCGGACTAACAAGCCTTGGATATTAGCCGGAATCGACCCACAACGCGTCATAACTGAGTGTAGCAATAAACCCGAAAACCAACAAGCCCGCGTGTAAAGCACGCGTAGCGCCCCGATACATCGGGGCGGTTCTTGCTGCGCCAATTGAGCGAATGCACAGTGGCGAAAAAGAATCGATCAGAAAGAAAAGGGCGACGCAGGCGCGAGGGGAAGACAACCCCAATACCGAATCGGCTGCCGCGAGGACGGCGCCCGCGAAGCCAACATCCTATGTTAGACTCGCTCTGGCATGCGATCTGAAGGGTCGCAACGAATTCTTCACCGGTTGCTGCCGGTTGCATAGTTTCGATCAACGCGTCATCAAGCTGGACTCCGGCAAACAATGAAAACCCCGGCACAACTCATCGAAAGCATTCAGCGTTTCCAGGAAAGCTTCTGGGACAGGAAAAGCACAGACCGGCCTCCGGTGGGCATCTATGACGAAGGCATCTACCTGCCTATCAATTTCCTGCGGCGGCCGTTCACACGCCCCACGGTCTGCCCCGAGGATGTGAACGGCGATTTAGTGGCCAGCGAGTACGAGTACAGCTTTCGGAATCGAGCCGTGTCCTGTGACGACTACATGGCATTCTCATCTCCGTGGCGCGGGATACCTTGGTTGGAAGCTGCTTGCGGCTGCCCCGTACGATATTCCCAGGGATCCTTGGCGCCCGCTCATTTCGTCGAGTCTGCGGATGTATTGGCTGATCTTCCCATCCCTGCCCCCAACGGCTGGCTCGGTTGCCTGCGGCGTGAGACCCAGCGGCTGGAAGCACAGGCCCCGCCCGACTGTTGGGTAAGTCCTTCGATTCTCCGTGGGCCCTCGGACGCGCTCGCTGCCATGCGGGGGATGACGGAGTTCTTCTTGGATTTGCATGACAACCCCCAAGCAGTGGAAAGGGCCGCAAGCCGCGTTAACCAAGTGCTGATGATGGAAATAGATATTCACTATTCCATCGCGCAGCCCAAGCTGGGTGGCTACGTGCAAATCATGGGGTATTGGGCGCCAGGGAAGACCGTCATGCTGCAAGAGGATGCCCTGGGGATGTGTTCACCTTCCATCTATCGCGATATTTTCATGCAATTCAACGCCGCGATCGTTAAGCACCTGGGCCCCAATGTTCTATTCCATTTCCACTCAACCGGCTACAAACACTATACGCACGTGCTGAACATTCCCGGCATCGCAGGAGTGGAAATGACCCTGGAAACCATTGGGCCAACCTTGCAAGACTTGGTGCCGGTGTTCAGGGAGATTTTGGAGAAAACTCGCCTTATTCTGCAAGTATGCACGGGCTTCGAACACCTGCCGGAGGCTCTACGCAAACTCCCCCGAGAGGGATTGTCTCTCCTCATCCCCTCCAAGTACATTCCCACAGACGAAGCGTTTCGCGAATTTATTACCGCAAATTTTCAGCGTTAGCCCGTAACCCTCACCACGGTTGGACGGGCAGATGGACGGGATTGTAGCGCGGACCCCCGTCTTTGGGGTCCGCGGCTCTTACCTTGCAAAATCCGTAAACCTTAAAGAGCGACGCCTGCCCTCAGGTTCGGCTCTTACCGAGCAAATGCCACGAATGCCGGATTGCGCAGAGCGCAGCTCTGCGATTCACGCTCTCCCGCGCTAAAACGCAGAGCTGCGCTCTGCGCAATCCGGCAAAGAGAGGCCTCCCATGGGTTGGGGAGCGCGAGTTCAGGGAAGAGCTCGGGTTTGGGAGCGCGAGTCGTGGTAAGAACCGCAGACCTCAACGGCGGAGGTCTGATGCGCTACGTTTACTTACTTTTCCGACGCATCCCAAGTGACCGTGCTAATGGAGATGGCGGGAAGATTCAGGGAGATCTCCCGGCCTTGCCACCCCAGCGTGACTTGGGCATCGGATTTCCGGCTGTTGAGCAGTTCGGCCACCACCTCGCCCTTCGCTCCCTTGAAGGTGATGCAGCGAAGGCCCTCGCCGGACCCGACGGTTGCAATTCTCACTGATCCGGGCCGCACGAACTTGCTGAAGTGGGCGAGGTAATAGTAAAGCCCCGTATAAGTCACTTCCTTGGTCGCGCGGTTGATGATGACCACCGGATGCTGGATGTTCGGGTCGGGATCACCATGAATCCGCGAGACCAGCCACGGCCCGCCTTTCTCATTCAGAATCATGTCCCAGTAGATCCAAGCGGATGCGCCGGCTTCCAGATCGGAGGCGATCTGATTGCCCCAGAAGTCGCCGTCACTGAACTCATAAACGGGAGGCTTGACGTAGCAGATTTCGGTCATCCACAAGGGAAGGTCCGGGTAGCGGCGGTGCAACTCGGCGATGGCATCGAAATCCTTGTAGCCATATCCATGGTAGGCCAGCGAACCCACGTACTTTCTGGCGTCGGGATCCTCCAGCACCGTGGGGTATTCCTTGCCGGCCTCTCCCCGCGAGGAGGCCTCGCGGAATTGAATTTGGGTGCGCACGTGGTTCCTGGCAAGGAGCGGTCCCACATGATCTTTCAACAGGTCACGAAGTTGGGGGTAGGTAATCTTGGTATATCTTTCATTGAACAGGCTTAGGTAGTCAATGAAGACGCCATTTTTTTCGTATTCCTGAAGATAACGGAGGTAGTACAAAGCCAGCGCGTCATAATACTTGGGATCCACATTCAAGGCCGCCCTGCCATCCGGTTGCTTGCCCACCTCGACGAGCATCCAGTCTGGAGGAAAGTCCATGGGCGCCTGAAGCATGAAGCTGCCATACAAGCGCGCGCGCTTGATGTAGGTGATCAGGCCGGCGGGAGCGAGGTCGCGGCGGATGCTGAAATGTTTCATTCCGATGTCGCCCGGCGTGTCGTCGTAAGTGTACCAGGGTCCGGCGGGCATCTCATCGGTACCCGCCAGCGGGCATTTCATCGCCGAGAAGCCCGCGCCGGTCTGGGGATCGAACAAAGCTTTCAGCACCTTTTCCTGCTCGGAAAGCTCGAGAGTGTTGAGGGTCAGCGATCCCGATTCGAGAAAGGAGGCGCCAAACCCGTCAATTCGCTGGTAACGAGCTGACTCATCAACGGTGAACGTGGCGGGCGTACTGCCGCCCCGTCCCGCCTGGAACTGCAACGTGGGCTTGGCGGTCAGCCGGTCGCCCGCTTGAGACGAAACGTAAATCCGGGCCTGCTGTGCCGACAGTGGCGCAACCCACGAAATACAGGCCGCCAACAGCGTTGCTGCCTTTCGAGTGGAAATCCACATGTTGACCTCCCCCACCCATTGTACCCTAATCCCGAAGTCAAACTCTGCGTTGGGCAAATTCAGAGTGAGATGGACACATCCAATATGAGTCTAGCGTCAGAAATCGCGGCAGCGGTAGAAATTGGCAGGGAATCTGGTTGGGATGATATGAGAATCCTGAAGGTTTTATTGTCTCGAGAGTACGGCGGAAATCACAGGCGTGAGATCGTAGTTCTGTGGGGAGACGCCATCGGTCTAAAACCTAAAGAGGCTTTGCACAAAGCGCGTGCGGCTGGGTTGATTCCGACGCCCCACCTTCCCAGGTCTTTGCGCGAGGGAACGCTTCAGCGTAAAACTCTGGAAAATGCTTCTGAATGAATTCCCTTGTGTTCGGAGAAGTGCTTAACTTCTTGGTTCTCTTAATCCTCTCCGATTTGCTTAAGTCCTTCCATTCGGACGTAATTTCACGAACAAAGTCCTCCATTGCCATCGTCGCAAGCCTCCCCCGTCCGCCAACCGGAACTACAAATTCCAGTATATATCACGTTAGGTGTGTCAACAACCGGCTCTTGCGAATACTTGGCGGGGCTTGATAGATTACTGCATTAACCTAATCTGCCGCCGCTCGCCACGAGCGGGAGAAACGAGAACGACCCTGGCCGGAGAGAATCTACGTAAATTGATCGAGCTGACGGCACACCTGCGAAGTCCGCAAGGATGCCCGTGGGACCGCGCGCAGGACTACGACACTCTAAAAGGGCTGTTGCTGGAAGAGGCCTATGAGGTGGTGGATGCCGCGAACGCGCGCGATTTTGACGGGCTGGAGGATGAACTCGGGGATTTGCTTTTTCTGATCGTATTCTATTCCCGGGTCGCCGAGGAGGAAGGCCGCTTCGCCATTGATGATGTGGTGGAGCGCGTACACTCCAAGCTGATGCGGCGGCATCCGCACGTGTTCGGGGAAGTGCGCGCGCGAAACGCCGGCGAAGCGCTCCAGAGCTGGCTCGCCGTCAAGGAGCAGGAGCGCGCCGCCGAGGGCACGCGCGCCAAGAACTCTGTGCTGGATGGAATTCTCCCTTCGCTGCCGTCCACGCTGGTGGCTCACGAGTTGGGCACGCGCGCGGCGGAGGTGGGGTTCGAGTGGGCAAAGGTGGGTGACCTACTCGAGAAGATTGAAGAAGAGGTCCACGAGTTGCGGCAGGAGTTGGCCGCGCAACCGCCCAGCCCGGCGGCGCGGGTGGAAGAGGAAGTGGGCGATTTGCTTTTCGCCGTAGCCAATCTCTCGCGCTTTCTTCACTTCGACCCGGAGAGTTGCTTGCGCCGGGCCAACCAGAAATTTCAGCGGCGCTTCCAGGCCATGGAGCAGGAAATCCTGAAACGTGGCAAGAAATTGAAGGAATGTTCACTGGAGGAAATGGAAGCAGTTTGGGTCGAGATTAAGGCTGCTGAGCGGCATGAAACACCGGATGTATGAGGAAATTTGCCCAAAAGAAGGATATCACCACAGAGGCCACAGAGATCACGGAGAAGGGCCTCAGACAAGAACCGGGCGGCAATAAGAGAGGAACCGTAATCTCTTCCCCCCGAGGAAAAATATTTTTCTCCGTGACCTCTGTGCCCTCTGTGGTGAAAGCATTTGCCTAAGGTGGACAGGACATGAAGATTGACCGCATCGGACTTTGCGAATTGCAAATGCCGCTCGTGCATTTTTTTGAGACGAGCTTCGGACGCACCACCACGCGGCGAATCGTTCTGGTGCGGGTCGACGCCGACGGCCTGACCGGTTGGGGCGAGGTGACCGCCGGCGAAGAGCCCTTTTACAGTTACGAAACGCCCGAGACAGCCTGGCACATCTTGCGCGATTTTCTGATTCCGTGGACGCTCGGCAAAGATTGGTCGGCGCCGAGTGACGTTGCGGCGCGCTTTCGCCCCATTCGCGGGCACAACATGGCCAAGGCGGCGCTGGAAAACGCTCTCTGGGATATCGCCGCACAACAGAAAAATCTGCCGTTGGCGAAGCTCGTGGGCGGGACGCTGGCGGAAATACCCTGCGGTGTTTCGATCGGAATTCAGACCTCGATTGCGGAATTGCTGGAAAAGATCGCGCGCGAAGTGGGGGCGGGGTACCAGCGAATTAAGGTGAAGGTCAAGCCGGGTTGGGACGTAAACGTGCTTGAGGCGATTCGCACCCGGTTTCCGCGCATCCTGCTGATGGCCGACGCCAACAGTGCTTACTCGCTGGCCGACGTCGCGCACCTGAAAGAGTTTGACCGTTTCTATTTGATGATGATGGAGCAGCCGCTGGGTTGGGATGACTTGCTGGACCACGCCAAGCTTCAGCGGGAAATCGCCACGCCCATTTGCCTGGATGAATCCATCCACAATGCCGATGACGCGCGCCAAGCCATCGAAATCGGCGCGTGCAAGATCATCAATATCAAGCTGGGGCGCGTGGGCGGATTTACCGCAGCGCGGCAAGTTCACGACGTCTGCCGTGCCCGGAACGTCCCGGTGTGGTGCGGCGGCATGTTGGAGTCCGGCATCGGCCGTGCCCACAACATTGCCATGTCCGCGCTGCCGGGATTCACCCTGCCCGGTGATGTTTCCGCCAGCAAGCGCTATTGGGGTCAGGACATCATTGACCCAGAGGTCACGGTGAGCGCGCAGGGCACGATTCACGTTCCCCAGGCGGCGGGGTTGGGGTACACCCCCAATCTGGAGCGGATCGAAAAGTTGACGGGGCAGAAGGAGTCGTTTGAGTAGCGGCACGCCGATTCTCGCTGCAAAGCCCGCCCAGCGCGCCGGGCATGGACGGATGCACTTCCTGATGTTGCTGGTAACGGTCTGCTGGGCCAGCAACATCATTGCCGGCAAGGAAGCCTTGACGGGGTTCAGCGCCCTGGCACTGGCGCAATTGCGAGTGCTGGGTGCGGCAATAATATTCGCGATCTTGTTTCTGGCCAGCGGCCGAATGCGCCGCCTGCAATTGACGCCGCGGAAATGGCTATTCCTCGTAGCGATGGCGTTCAATGGCATCGCCCTGAACCAGCTTACCTTTATCGGCGGAATGGCGCGCAGCACCGTGGCGCACACGGGCCTGATTGTGGCTCTGGGGCCGGTGATGGTGCTGGTCATTGCGGTGGTGATTCGGCTGGAAGCGCTGACAGCCTGGAAACTCGCGGGGATGATGATTGCATTTGCGGGAGTCGGCATTTTGACGGCGGACAAGGCGGGGAAGGGAAACGGCGGCCATTGGGTGGGAGACCTCATCCTGCTGGCGAGTGGGCTGGTCTTTGCCATTTTCACTGTCCTGATGAAGGAAGTGACCAACCAGTTCGACGCGCTTACTCTGAACACTCTCATCTTTGCGCTGGGCGCAATAATGATGCTCCCTTTCTGCGCCCACGCGGTCGTGTTTACGAACTGGGCCGCTCTCCGCCTGGAGGCATGGTGGGGGCTGGCGTTTCTCGTCGTGTTCGGGTCAGTGGTCTCCTATCTGCTCTTTGCCTACGTGCTCACGGAGTTGGCGGCATCGCGCGCCGCCGCCTTCAATTACTTGCAGCCGGTCATCGCCAGCGCGTTGGGCATCTGGGTGCTTTCGGAACGGCTGACCTCGAAGGTGCTGATTGGCGGCGGCCTCATCCTAACGGGCGTTTATCTGACCGAGCGCGAGCGGGGAGAATAGAAATCCATGAGCAAACGAATCGCCCTCATTCCCGGCGACGGCATTGGCGTGGAAGTAGTTCGAGAAGTGGAACACGTGCTCGCGACGCTGGTGAGCACGCACCACTTGCCGCTGGATTGGACGACGTTTGACTGGGGCGCGGAAAAATATCTGCGCGAGGGCGTAGCCTTGCCGGAGGGCGCGATCGCAATGCTGCGCCGGGACTTTGACGCCATTCTCATCGGGGCATTGGGAGATCCGCGCGTGCCTTCCAACCAGCACGCCAGGGATATCCTGCTAGGCATTCGTTTCGGGCTCGACCTCTATGTGAACCAGCGGCCGGTAAAACTGCTCGATGCGCGATTGTGCCCGCTCAAAGCGGTAGGGGAAAAGGACGTGAACTTTGTTATTTTCCGGGAAAACACCGAGGGCGCCTACGCGGGGGTAGGCGGGAATTTCAAGCGCGACACGCTCGATGAGGTTGCCGTCCAGGAAGACGTCAACACACGCAAGGGCGTGGAGCGCATCCTGGTTTACGCCTTCGAATATGCCCTGCGCCACGGACGGAAGACAGTTTGTATGAGCGATAAAGCCAACGCCATGCCGCACGCTCACGGCTTATGGCAGCGGACTTTCGCCCAGGTGCGCAAGCGCTTTCCCCAGATCGACGCGCGGCACCTATATGTTGATACGCTGGCAATGGAAATCATCAGGAATCCATCGCAGTTTGAAGTGATTGTGACCTGCAATTTGTTCGGCGACATCCTGAGCGATCTGTCGGCCGCCCTTCCGGGCGGCCTCGGCGTGGCGCCATCCGCCAATCTTAACCCCGGCAGCATTTCCATGTTCGAGCCCGTGCACGGCTCCGCGCCGGACATTGCGGGGAAAAACCTGGCAAACCCAATGGCGGCGATCCTGACGGCTGGCATGATGCTGGACGAACTCGGTTTTCCGGAGGAATCTGCGCACATTGAAAAGGTTGTGGTCGAGGCGATTCGTCAGGGGATTACGACTCCTGACCTGGGGGGCGAACTGGGAACGCACCAAGTGGCGGAATGGATTCGCACACGCCTTTAGAAATGCAGGTGCCAGGTACCAGGTGTTAGGTGCCGGGAAAAACATGATGCAGGGGCAAGGACTCAGCTTCGAAATCCTGCCCGCAACTCTTTTCACTCAAGCCTGACACCTGACACCTGGCACCTGAAACCTATCACGAAACCATTTCGACAACGGGGCCGCGACGCTGCGGGCGCATGATGAGGGCCAGCAATGCGCCGCAAGCGAAGCCCCCAATATGGGCCCACCAAGCGACGCTGCCGGCCGTGGCGGTTTGTATCGAAAGCATCTGGAATCCCGCGACGAACTGAATAAGGAACCAGTAGCCAAGAAGCAGAATGGCAGGAATTTGGACCGTGAAAAAGATGATGAATAGCGGGATGAGCGTGGTGATGCGTGCTCCGGGGTAGCAAATGAAATAGGCGCCCAGTACCCCGGCAATGGCGCCGCTGGCGCCAATGGTGGGGACGCGTGACCCCGGGCTGACGACGATTTGGACCACAGCCGCCGCGACCCCGGAAATCAAGTAGAGCAGAAGGAAAGGGAAGTGTCCGAAGCGGTCTTCAATGCTGCGCCCGAACACAAAGAGAAAGAGCATGTTTCCCAGCAAGTGTAACCACCCGCCGTGGAGGAACATGGAAACAAAAATGGGAGCCACGGTGAGTCTTGCCGGAAGCACGAAGAGGGAAGCAGGTGAATAGCGGGCAGGGATCAATCCATTCAAGAGGATAAAGCGGTTCAAGTGCGGGCCTAGCGAGAGTTCAATGAAAAAGGCCCAAAAGTTCATGACAATCAGGAGCAAGGTAAATGCCCAGAAGGTGCGCCGGCGAATGTGGTCGGTCAGGGGGATCGGTACCATGCAAAGGCATTTTACCGTGGGGGACTGCGGCTGCCCACGGGAAAAGCATGGACACGGGACCCGGGACACGGGGCTCGGGACACGGGATTCGGGTGTCATCCAAATCTCCGAGTTTTGTAATCTGAAAGGCGTCGTCGGAGCCCGCAAAGCGCACCGCAATCCCGAAACCCGTGCCCCGTGTCCCGAGCCCCGTATCCCGTGCCCCGAGTATGCTACTGATTGAATTCGATGACTTCGCTCGATCCGCTGAAGTGAAGTTCTTGGATCACGTGCGCGCCATCGGCACTCAGGTTGTACACGACGGAGTTGGACGAGTACTTCCTTCCATGATCCACCACTTTCCCTTTGGCAGTCGCCACAACTTTGCTTCCCAGTATGAATGAAACTGTCACCTCGGGACTGTGGGTTTGCCATTGGATCTTGTAAGTGCCACTCGCCAGGTGTGATCCGGCTACCGTGGCATCGTAATAGAAGACAACATTTCTGGAGTCCTTCGGTTTGGCCGCAGCGCCGGCCGCGACACAGAAGGCCATCGCGACAATCGTGACACTCAAAATCGTTCTCAATTTCATTTCCATCCTCCTCATGATTGGTGGTTGTCTTGGTTGTTGATTCTGGCGATCCTTGAGCCGGAACCGAATGGAACGCCCGCCTGTTCGAATTGACGTTTCGCTTGCATTTGCTCCTGAGCGGCCCTAAAAT
>JBEKAD010000104.1:0-11207 GCA_050018435.1 Terriglobia bacterium | reverse complement strand
GAACCGACTGAAGAGAGGCGAGTGTTGGGATCGAAGCGAGAAAACCTGGAAGGTGAAACGGCACAGAATGCCAGTCAACTTCCCGGCGCTCCGTTGAGCGACCGGGCGGCAACCCTGGCGCTGGCGTTAGTCCTGGCGGTGGTATTTCTGGCGTACCTCGACACGCTGTGGTTCCAGTTCGTTCACGACGATCGCTTCCAGATTCTGGCAAACACTTGGCTGCGATCCTGGAAGTATTTGCCGCGCTATTTCACCGCGGACGTTTGGGCATTCGAGCATCCGGTCTTTCGCGGCACCTTCTATCGGCCGATTTTTCTGCTTTGGTTCCGGCTGCAATATCTGGTTTTCGGACTAAAACCGTGGGGCTGGCACCTTTGCACGGTCCTTTGTCACGTGGGGGTTACGCTGCTGGTCTACTACACGGCGGCACGTTTGCTGGAGGACCGCCTTGCCGCGCTTTTCGCCACACTGATTTTCGGTTTGCATCCCACCCACGCGGAGGCCGTGGCCTGGGTCTCAGGCGTCACCGAACCCCTGTTCGCGATATTCCTGTTCGCCTCCTACCTCTGTTACCTCAAAAAGCGAGCCGAACCCGCCCGCGCGCGAACTTATTTGGCGGCCTCGCTGGCGCTATATGCGCTGGCCGCCCTTTCAAAAGAGACGGCGGTTATCCTTCCTTTTATCATTTTTGCCTGTGAGCTTCTCTGGAGCGAGCCGACCGCCCCTTCGCGGTGGCGCGCCTGGGGCGGACGCTCCCTGGATGCTTTTCCCGTGGGGGCACGCCATGGCGTGCCCCTACGCTGGTGGGGTGCCTGGGTGGGACGTTCTCTCGATGCTTTTAGGGCCGTTGTTCCTTACCTGGCGCTGTTCGCGATTTATATGGTCGCACGGGTCATTTCTTTGCAAGGGTTTCAGAACCCGAGGGAGGAGCACTCCTTTCTCAGCATGTTCCTGACGTGGCCATCAGTGCTTTGGTTCTACCTTCAACATCTGGTTTGGCCCACGCACCTCAGTCCCTTCTACTCCCGGGAGTACTACTCTCACCTGGATGTGCGGAACGTTCTGCTGCCCGCTATTCCGGTCTTGATTACGGGCGCGGGCCTGTGGTTTTGGGGCAAACGATCCCCCAAGGCGGCGGTGGCCACAATCTGGTTGGTCGTACCCATTTTGCCGGTGTTGAACCTGCGGGCATTTGTCGAAGGGCATCTTGTCCATGACCGTTATTTGTACTTGCCGTCGTTTGGTTTCGCCATGCTGGCGGCCCTGGGCATGCGGCATTTGAGACTTGGGCCGGGCCGACTTTTGGGGCAACCCGCTGTCCAGCTTGGACTTGCGGGTATAATCGGATTGGCCATGGGCCTGGAGGTCGTCCAGGCCACAGCCTGTTATGCCAACGAGACTACCTTCTTCACCTACGTCACCTCCATGTCGCCCGAGGGGCACAGTTCCAACATGGATTTGGCGGGACTGCTCGGGAACCAGGGCCATCTGGACGAAGCCATCAGGATTTACACCGAAATCTGGCCGACCCAACCGGACAATTGGGATGTCAACTACAACCTCGGGTACGCCTATTATTTGACCCGCAGGCTTCCCGAAGCCGACCGCTACCTGAGCCGCGCTGTGCAGATTGACGCCAGCCGCCCCGATGCCTTTTTCTACCTGGGGCTGACGAAATTGAAGATGGGCGACGTTAACGCCGCCGCCGCCAATGTCCAGCGCGCGGTTACCATCCGGCCCGACGCGGATCATTATCATTTTGCCCTGGGCGTTATCTTGAAGTTGCAGGGAAATCTCCCCGGAGCGCTGTCGGAGTTCCATCAAGAGATGGATCTGGATCCTGCCAACACCTCCGCCCGCGAACAAGCTGAAGAAATTGAAGCGGCGCAGGCGGCCGGACAGAAGGGAACTCCGCCGGGCTACATGCCTCCTCCTGGAACCCAACCACCCACTAATTTCTCTCCAGAAACTCGATGAAGTACTCGTTTAACACGGGGCTCAGGGTACCGCTGGGTGACAGTATTTGTCAGGCACTTTGACATAAATAGACGAAACCCTCCCCCCCGAGAGATCATTTAACAATTCCTTGGGCCCCCGAGATCAATCTTGCTCATAATAAAGAGCATGGAGATTTAAAGAAAAGGCTCTTTTACGTAGGCTTGGCGGGTGAGTTGCTCTAGTGACTAAGAGATGACTACCGCGCACTAACCAGGGAGTCATGAATAGCCGAGGAGGATTGAATGGACAAAAGTTCCAAAGGGTTTTCGCTGATTGAACTGTTGATTGTGGTCGCGATTATCCTCATTATCGCCGCCATCGCAATTCCCAACCTGCTGCGTTCACGCATTGCGGCAAACCAAGCCTCAGCCGTGGGTTCCTTACGCACACTGAACACTGCTGAGGTCACCTATTCCTCCACGTTCAATGTAGGTTTCAGCGTGGATATGGCCTCTCTCGCTCCGCCATCTGGCACTGCGAACCCGACTTCGACTGCCGCGGGCCTGATTGACAGCGTTCTGGCCTTGGGGTCAAAGAGCGGGTATAGCTTTACCTACTCGCCCGGCGCAAGCGACTCGACCGGCCGCCTCAACACTTACTCAATTACCGCCGTTCCCATCACCAGCTCGACTGGCACGAACTTCTATTACACCGACCAGTCCGGGGTGATTCGTCAGAATTCGACGACGACTGCTGCGGCCTCAGATTCGCCCATCGCCGGCTAAGGTTCCGGGACAACTCAAAAGGATTAATAAAGGGGAGTCGAGAGACTCCCCTTGCTGTTTTGTAAGGCCAGCCGGTTTTAGGTCTTGGAATCCCTCCCGCCGAAGGGCCCCCTCATTCGAGGCGCGGTGGTGATGATGTCGCCACCGGGAATTACCACCATTTCCAGGTAAAGAAGAGCGGAAGGAGGAGCGATTCTGCCCCTGCGGAAGCGTCACCCAACGCCTCTGTGCGGCGCGAAGAAGATGACGCGATTTGTCGCCCCGGTTCGACAAAAAGCGGCACCCTTCGCCCCGGAAAAAGTAACAATAGACCTATCGCCCCGAGAGCTTTTTCTAACCCATTGAAACAAAAGCAAAATTAGAACAGCTTTTGGGGAGGCGGAGTGGCGACTTGGAAGGCAAGTTGCCCTACCTGGAGGTGAGTATTGCCTGGAAGTTTCCAAGTGGTCACTTAAGTTACTAAAGGAGGATTGAATGAAAAAGATCTCTAAGGGCTTCTCGCTCATCGAATTGTTGATCGTCGTGGCGATCATCCTGATCATCGCCGCAATCGCCATCCCGAACCTGCTTCGTTCGCGGATTGCTGCAAACCAAGCCTCAGCCGTGGGTTCCTTACGCACATTGAACACTGCTGAGATTACTTATTCTTCCACGTACAACGTTGGGTTCAGCCAGACCATGGCCAATCTGCAACCGCCGACTGGCACTGCGAACCCGACTTCCACCGCTGCGGGTTTGATTGACAGCATTTTGGCCGCCGGGTCCAAGAGTGGATACAGCTTCACGTATGCCCCCGGCTCCAGTGACTCCACCGGCCGCATCAACACCTACTCATTTAACGCCGCTCCCATCACCAGCTCGACTGGCACGAATTACTATTTCACCGACCAGTCCGGCGTGATTCGTCAGAATTCGACGAGCGGGGCTGCTGCTACGGATTCGCCGATCGCTGGCTAATTCTTTCAGGAGCAGGGAAAGGTTTCCGGAAGGGGAGTCGCGAGACTCCCCTTTTTCTTTGTGGAGACAACCCGTACATTACTTACGGACCCTTTATGAAGGGTTGTCAAGCGCTGGGCTGGCACAAGGCGCGGGGCGTCTTGGGCCGTGATGCCTCGGAAGCGCCGGTCGATGTTCCCGGTAGCCTATTGCTGACCACGGGGCTCTGGAAATGGGCGTCCCGCTCGCGCCCCGTGGCCCTAGCGATTCCCTGGCTGATCTTTCCGCTCCTTCCGGTTCTGAACGCCCAGATTCTTGGCAACGGAAACTTTGCCCACAGCCGCTACTTGTCCTTGTCCTCCGTCGGGTTCGCCATGCTGGTCGGCACGGCGCTGAAGAAAATCAAATTAGGAAGGCCACTCTTGGGCATCATCCGATCATCCCAAATTTGGGTATGCCTTGCATTGGCCATGCTTATGGGCTTTGCCATTCACAAGGAACTCAAACTCAACCCGGGGCACCCCGCCGCCGGGAACTTCAAAGGCAGATAGTCGGAAAGTAGATACACGGTCTCTGCCCGAGGTTAGATATAATGGCTGAAGCGCTCGTAACGCGGGCTCCAGAGGTAGCGAGAAAATTGGCGGTGTTCAGCCAGTCAGTGGTTCTGAGCTATGCTAGCCATCGAAATCAACGGGCTGACAAAAGAATATCGCGTAGGATTCTGGAAGACGCGGATTAAACGGGCTTTGGATTCCCTGAACCTCCAAGTGGAGTCGGGCGAAGTCTTCGGTTTGCTGGGCCCGAATGGGGCGGGGAAGACCACCACGCTCAAAATCCTCTTCCGCTTGGTTTTTCCGACTTCCGGCACGGCGCGAATCTTGGGCAAGGAACTGAATGACACGACGATGCACCAGCGTGTCGGTTACCTCCCCGAGCATCCGTATTTCTACGACCACCTGACGCCGGAAGAGTTGCTATACTACGCGGGCAGGCTCTTCGGACTGGGAAAAGACGATCTGCGGTGGCGCGTCAATCGACTCTTGGAGCGGGTGGGGCTCACCGAGTCCCGGCACGTGCCGTTGCGGCGGTTTTCCAAAGGGATGGTGCAGAGAGCGGGCATCGCGCAAGCCCTTATCAACGACCCCGATGTGGTTTTCCTGGACGAGCCGATGACTGGTCTCGACCCCATCGGGCGCCGAGAAGTGCGCGACTTGGTTCTGCAATTGCGCGAGGAAAAGAAGACGGTGTTCTTTTCGACGCACATTTTGTCGGATGCGGAAACGCTTTGTGATCGAGTTGCTATCCTCAATTGCGGCCACCTGCAAGGTTGCGGGGAACTTCGCCAAATCTTGAGTTTGGGAGCTTCCACGACTGAGTTGATTCTTGAGAATCCCAACGAGGGGATTTTGGAGGAGTTGCGCCCCCTCGTTGTTTCCATGGTTCGGACGGGGGATCGAGTGCGCCTGGAAGTCCGCGAGGAGGCCAACACCGAAAAGGTCTTGGCGATTTCGTTGCGCGGCAAGGCGAAAGTGGTTTCCCTGCTTCCGGTAAAAATGTCACTGGAAGATTACTTCCTAGCCAAGGTGTCGCCGGCTACGAAGTGCAGTGACAAGTGACGAGTGAAGAGTAAAGAGGCCGAAGTCCGACGCCCGAGGTCCAAACTCGGTGAATTGTTGACCTTCAGACTTGAGACACTGGACCCCGGACTTCGGACCTCGGACTTCGGACTTTGAATATGGGACGGATCGTAACCATCGCGCTTGGGGCCTTCAAGGAATCCGTGCGCGAACGTGTCCTTTACAACCTGATTGTCTTCGCCTTCCTGATGATTGGCGCGGCGGTCCTTTTGGGAAGCATCTCGGTGGGTGTGCAGCAGATCATCCTGGTCAACCTGGGCCTGGGGGCAATTTCCGTTTTCGGCCTGCTGATCGCGATCTTTATCGGTATCGGATTGGTATCAAAGGAGATTGATCGCCGGACGATTTATAACATCCTCTCCAAGCCGGTCACCCGTGCCGAGTTCATCCTGGGCAAGTATGCAGGGCTACTGCTGACACTTTTTGTCAATACCGCCATCATGACCGCGGGTTTTTACGTTGCGTTGGCCATCCAGAAAAACGGCTTGGCGCTACAAGACTTTTCCCTCCTGATCGCGGTGTACTTTATTCTGCTCCAATTGGCTATCGTCGTCGGCATAGCAATTTTCTTTTCCTGCATTTCTACGTCGATTCTTTCTGCGGTTTTGACTTTTTGTCTCTTTGTCATCGGCAACTTTTCGAGCGACATTCGCTGGTTCGGCCAGGAGAGCGGCAGTCCGGTTCTGGAAAAGGTGACCGCCGTCCTTTACTACCTCTTGCCCAATTTCCGCGATTTCAATGTCATCGATCAAGTAGCGCACGGGGTGAGAATTCCGGGCTTGTTCATCACCGCGAACACCTGCTACGCCCTCCTTTACATCGCTGTCTTGCTTTCGGGAGCCGTCCTGATTTTTGAGGAGCGGGAGTTTAGATGAAACAAGTCCGAGGTCCGGAGTCCGGAGTCCGGAGTCAGATATCACGAGTCGGAGGTCCCAGGTCCGAAAGTACGAGTCCGGACCCCGGCCCTCAGACTCTGAACTCCAGACCTCGGACCCCGGACTCCGGACTTCGGACTGTTCTCATTTTGATTGTGGCGGGCGGCTTGCTCAGCCTCTATCCGCTCCAGCAGAGCATTGACCAGCAGCTCGGCTCGGCTCAAGGCCAACGCGAGGAACTCATCTTCTTGCCCTCGGAGGCGAGGTTTTCGCGGTTAAGCGGCGGATATTCGGGCTTATTGGCCGCCATCTACTGGACCCGCGCGGTGCAATACTATGGACGCCACCGTTTGGCCCACGCCAAGGAGTTTGCGCTTCTCGGGACTTTGCTGGACATCACGACGAAGCTTGACCCGCATTTGTTGATCGCCTACCGGTTTGGCTCCCTCTTCTTGGCGGGAAAGCCGCCGGAAGGCGCGGGGGATCCGCAACGCGCCATTTACTTGCTGGAACGCGGGATCGTCGCCAACCCTGATTACTGGCGTTTATGGGAGGATTTGGGGTTCATCTACTATTGGGACATGAAGGACTACGCGCACGCGGCCAGGGCATTTCAGACGGGAAGCGAGCGGCCCGGCGCGCTGCCCTGGATGCGCGTGCTCGCCGCCTCGGTGGCGGCGCAGGGTGGGGAGATTGAAACCTCGCGCATTCTTTGGACAGAAATTGCTCGGACGGCCGGGAACGATTCCATTCGCCACAGTGCGGAAATTCACCTCGCCGCCCTTGATGCCCAAGAGTCCTTAAGAGAACTCGACGGTTTGCTCGTCGCTTACAAGCAGAAGGAAGGGCACGAAGCTCACTCCCTGCAAGACTTGGTAGCGGCCGGCTACCTGCGTGGGATTCCGCCTGACCCCTCGGGCGAGCCTTTTGTTGTCGGGCCTGACGGCCACGCCGCGTTGGGTCCGAAGACCCGCATTGATTTGGGTCTCGTGCAGTAAAGAGGAGTTAGAAGCTAGAAGTTAGGAGCTAGAAGCTAGGAGCGAGAAGTTAGGAGCTAGAAGTTAGGAGTTAGAAGTTAGAAGCTAGAATGTAGCCCACTTTTCCCCTGCCTTCTAGCTCCTAGCTTCTCGCTTCTAACTTCTAGCTTCTAACTCCTAACTTCTAGGTCAAGGTGAGCTCGCGTGGAAGTCATACGATTTATTTTTTGGGAAGCGGTCAAGGTTTTGGGGCTGGTTTTTCTGGGGCTGGTTTCCAGCAAGGCGGTGGCCGGTCTTGCGGTACGGAAGGTTTGGATAAAACCCGCTCTTTATGCGCTGATCCTGGCCATGGCGGGACTGGGGGCGTGGTATGCCGGCAACGATGTGGCCGCAGAAGTGCACATGTGGAGTTGCAACAGCAACCTGAGCCGCGGAGATTTGGTAAAAGCTTATTCCAATGCCATCCAGGCCGTCAGCTTGCGCCCCAACAATTTGAGCTATTGGCACGCCCTGACACAGACGAAAATGCGCCTGCAACAGCTTCAGTCGGTGGTGGATGACGAACCGGCAGTGCGGGCCTTGGGCAAGGGCGACTTGGATGAGGTGGACGAATACCAGTTCGCGCTCTGTTCGTTCTTTCTGGGCCAGTACGACAAGGTCGTGGCCACCACCCTTCGCCTGATTCGCCAGAATCCTTCCTACGCCGCGCCCTATATTTTGCAAGGCCTTGCTTACACGGCAGAGAAAAAGTATCCCGAGGCGCAGCAGAGTTTCCTCGCCGTGCTTCAGATTTTTCCCGATAATCAAGCCGCTGTGGAGGGTCTGGCGCGCGCCTTTTATCTTGGCGGCGATCGGCAGCGGGCGCTGGCCGTGCTCGATGAGACGGTGAAATTCCCCTTCCCTCCGCCCGCGCGGGAGAGATTCGAGGCGCTGAAAGGGCTCTATGACCAGTAGCCGACCAGGTCATCCTGAGTCCATTCGCTGTCATCCTGAGCGAAGCGAAGGATCTCGCTCTGCCGCTCAGGGTAAACTACGCGAAGGGATCTGCATGGGTTTGTTTTCAAGGAGATACTGCAGATGCTTCGCGTAGTTTACCGTGAGCGCAGCGAACGGGCTCAGCATGACAGGCACCCGCGCCTCACGTTTAACGTGCGGCTGGAGGATTGGGTCGCCCTCATTTTTTTCCTTCTTAACCTCCTCCTCCGAATCATCTTCCGCGGCCTGCAAGGCCAGAACTTCAGTCCTGCCGACGTCCTCATCATCATCCCGGCGGTAACGCTGTTGCTCGCCAAGGAATTGGTCCATTACTTTATGGCGGGAAGGCCCGGCCCTGCGGTCGGGAGTGAGGGGCCTTTAGATTTTGTCCGGCCGTTTTGGGAAATCATCCGTGACTGGTTTCCTTTCCTTGTAATCCTGCTGATGTATTACTCCCTCTGGGGTGACGCGACGCTGCTGATGGTCACCACTGACCGCGACCAGGCTTTAATTGCCATCGATCAGCGGCTTTTCGGATTTCAAGCAAGCTTGGCGTTGCAGCAGATCATTTCCCCCGGGATGACGGCGTGGATGACCTTTGCCTATTTCTTCCACATCATCAACATTCCTCTCGTCGCCTGCTTTCTCTACGTTGGGCGCGACCGTGCTCGCTTTCGCGAGATGATGAGCGGCCTGATGGTGGTTTCCTTCTTGGGGCTGTTGGGCTATCTACTTGTTCCCGCCATCGGTCCCATTTATACCTTGCGCAATCAATACACGGTCCCCTTGCATCAGTCGTTATGGGTGTTTAATCGCGAAGTTGATTTCATGGATTTCGCCCGCATTCGCCGCGATGTTTTTCCCAGCCTGCACGTGGCGATTTCGTTTGTGGTTTGGCTTTATGCTTACCGGAATTCCAAGAAGCTTTTTTGGATTCTCTCGCCTCTGGTCCTCAGCCTCTGGTTGTCCACGCTCTATCTGCGCTACCACTACCTGATTGATGTGGTGGCGGGATTGATTCTGGCGCCACTTTCCTATCTGCTGGCCAATTGGCTCTTCCGCTGTTTCGGTGAAATCCCGGTTTCGGTGGCTATTCCCGCAAGCTGGGCGGAACGCCTGCCTCGGTTTTCCCATCCGTCCCAGGTGGGCGCACCGCCAAAAGGTGAGGGGCCCCGCTAATGGAGCTACAGCCAATCGCCAATCACAAATCACCAAATCACCAATGGCTGATTGCCCTGCTGCTCCTTCTTGCCATCCTCCCTTATGCCAACACGCTGCAAAATGGATTTGTCTATGACGACAACAATGAGGTTTTGACCAATCCTTATATCCGCAGCTTTGCCCACGTGGGAGACATCTTCAGCACCCGCATCCTGGCGCACCTCGGCGCGCGCGGCGCCACCAACTACTATCGCCCCATCAGCATTTTTGGCTTTTTGATTTGTTACAAGTTATTCGGGCTGCTCCCCTACGGTTTCCACCTGGCGAATTTGCTGCTGCACGCTCTCATTGTGTGCGTGCTGTTCGGGCTTACCAAGCGGCTCTTGCAGGATCAGTGGCTGGCTTTCGCAGCCGCGGCCATCTTTGCGCTGCACCCTATTCACACCGAATCCGTGGCATGGGTTTCCGGAGTGACGGACCTCGAATTGGCCGTGTTTTACCTGGGCACTTTCTGGTTCTTCCTGGCCAGCGCCCGGCCGCAGGGTGCGCGCTCGGAGTTGGCGCAACTGGGCATGGTGGGGAGTTTCATCCTGGCGCTGCTTTCCAAAGAGCAGGCGGTGACGCTGCCGCTTACGGCCATGGTTTATGAGCACTTCTACCGCGGCGATCGCGCTACTACCACTTGGCGGCAGAAAGTGTCGCGGTATGGAGCCCTATGGCTGCTGGTGGTGGTCTACGTCTTGTTTCGGATTCGCTTTTTTGGAGCCTTCGCGCCCGTGCTGCTGACACGCAATGTGAGCTGGTACGAGGCCATTCTTTCCACGGCGCCCTTGGCGGGCGAATACTTGTGGAAGATGATTTGGCCGGTTCATCTCATCGCCTATTATCCCTTTCACAAAAGCGTCACGCCGCTCGACCCTCGGGTCTTGGCAGGAGTCGCGGCGCTGGGGTTGTGCGCGCTGGCTTTTGCGGCCCTCTGGAAACGCGGTCACCGCGTTTCCTTCGCTTTTATCTGGTTTTTCATCAACATTGCTCCCGTGCTGAATTCCCGCTGGCTGGGCCCCAACGTCTTCACCGAGAGGTACCTCTACCTTCCTTCCGTGGGGCTTTGCTGGGTGGCCGCTTGGTGGATTCGGGAAATCTGGAATGGCACCGCTGCTAGCGGTCTGCCCCACGTAATTAACGATGCCGAATTTACCCCCTCACCCCCGGCCCCTCTCCCCCAAGGGGGCGAGGGGAGAGTTAATTTACTACCCTCTCCCCCTTGGGGGAGAGGGGGGACCGCAAGGCGGAGGGGGCCCCACGTTTTGCAAGTCGTGGGGGTGAGGGGGGCCTCATCCATTTTCGGCCATAACGCAACTCACCCGCGAGTCTTCCGCGTGGCCTTCGGAACCTTCTTAGGTGTGCTCGCGGTGCTAGCGTTCGTCCACATTGTGATCCGCAATCGCGATTGGCGGGACGATGCCACCTACTATCGCGTCACGCTGGCGGCGGTGCCCGAAGCTGCGAGCCTCCGGCTGAACCTGGGAGCGGTATACTGGAATCATATGCAACCTAACGCCGCCGAACGCGAGTGGAAAAAGGCACTCGAAGTCTCTCCCCATAGCGCCGCGCTTCTCAATAACCTGGGGCTCGTTTACGCCAGCAGGAAACAGAATGACGATGCCATCGCGTACTTTCGACGGTCGATGCGGCTGCGCCCGAATTACACGGACGCTCACCTGAACCTCGGTCGTGTCTACGAAGCCATGGGTAAGACCACGGAGGCGGAGCTTCAATTGCAAGCGGCCGTGGCCTTGGCGCCGTTGAGCGTCCAGACGCGGAATGAGCTGGGGAACTTTTGTTTATGCGCCGGCCGCCTGCGGGATGCCGAAGCGCAGTTTAAGGCTTCGGCGGCAAGCATTCCCAACCCCGGAGCTTTCG
>JBEKAD010000103.1:0-11286 GCA_050018435.1 Terriglobia bacterium | reverse complement strand
CGGAATACCTCCGCCAATGCGGGCGCTTGCGGGTGGCGACCAAACCCTACCTTGTTTATGGCCGGCTGCTGGGCCCGGTTGAACCCGAGAAGCCTGTTCCCACCTTCACCGAGGAGGGGTTTGGATTCGAGAGAGTCAAACACACCGGCACGGTGCCGGCCGCCGAGGGACGACTATGGCAGGATGAGAACGGGCACTTGGCAGTCTTCCTGGCGAATTACATCGACCAGCCCGTAGAGTTCAAGTACCGTATCGACCCGGCCGAGTATGGCCTCACGGGAAAACGTTTCGAGTTGAAGGAGATTACCCCCGAAGGCATTATCCCCATCTCGACCGTCACCGGAACGGTGGAGCGCAGCGAAACCCTCGGCCCCGGACAACTCAAGGTGATTGAGATTGCACTGCCTGAAGGACATTCCGCTCGCCTCGGACTAGCTCCATGAGCTTTTTGCGCTCCGCCCTGGTAGGTCCAGTTTTCATGATAGTTGGAGCCGGTCGCCACGGGCAGGATTCCAGCGAGGTGCGGTGGGGCGGCGATGGCGGCGAGCATTCCATCGGCCTTGGGGCGGTAAACGTCCGCACGCAAGTTTTGGCGTCGCGGGTTTTCATAGCGAACCGGTCCTTATCGCCCGGTAGGTTTTCAGCGTGTATATGGGGCAGAGTGTAATGGGATGATGGTGGACCTGGAGAGGTTCGAACTCTCGACCTCATGACTGCCAGTCATGCGCGCTCCCAACTGCGCCACAGGCCCCCATTGAAAATCGGTAACATTCCATTTGTAACACGTGCTCGCAGGGCTGTCAACAAAGGGATGCGCCCGGTAGCAGGGCTACGTCAAAGTCCCAGAAGTATAACAACACAAAGGGCTGCCATTTAGGGCTGGCCATTTCATCGCGGATTTGATAGCCTCCCGCCGTGGATGACACGCCCCGCTCAGCCGGTGCTATCGAGACCCTGATCGTGCGCCCCGTGCGGTGCGACGAGCGCGCGCGTTGGCGCGAGCTGATGCAAGCCCATCACTACCTGGGATGGGGGCGCATCGTGGGGCAATCGCTGTGCTATGTGGCCACGGTGGGAGATCAAGGGGTGGCGCTGTTGGGCGGGGGTGCCGCTGCCCTGAAGTGCCAGGCGCGCGATGTCTGGATCGGCGGGACGCCGTCGCTGAAATTCCGCCGCCTGCACCTGATCGCCAACCATGTGCGCTTTCTGATTCTGCCGGAAGGGCACGTCCCCAATTTCGCCTCCCGCATTCTCGCCCTCAACCTGCAACGCCTGAGCCGGGACTGGGAACGGTACTACGGACATCCCCTGCTGCTGGCCGAAACGTTTGTCGAGGGGGGGCGCTTCCGGGGAACTTGTTATCGCGCGGCCGGCTGGCAAGCGCTGGGCACGACGCGCGGTTTCGCCAAGCGCGGCAAGGGTTACGTGGCGCATGGCCAGCCCAAGTGGGTGTTGGTTCGTTCTCTACGTCCCGGAGCTCGCCAGAGTTTGCGGGCTCCGTTTTTGCCTCCCGCAACCTTACCCGGAAAGGAGAACACCGTGACGATGGACGTGAAGCGTCTTCCCTGGGAAGGGGAAGGCGGATTGATCGAGTTGTTGCGCACCCTAGTTGATCCCCGCCACCGGCGTGGGGTGCGGCACCCTTTGGGGAGCGTGGTGGCCATTGCCGTGGGTGCGGCCCTGTCGGGCGCTCGGGGTTTCCAGGCCGTGGCCGATGGGGGCCAGGACTTGCCCCGCGACACCCTCCAACGGTTAGGCGCGAAGCGCGGGAGGGCGCCTTCCGAGCCGACCCTCCGGCGGGTCTTGCAGAAGCTCGACGCCGCGGCTGGGGATGCCCGCATCGGCCCATGGCTTCTGGAGCACTGCGACCTGAGGGGTCAGGCGGTGAGCGCGGAGGGCAAGACGTTGCGCCGCGCCCATGACGCGGGCCCACCCGCTCCCCACTTGCTCAGCGCCCTCTTGCATCCAGAAAGAGGGGTGGTCGCGCCGCGCGCCGTGGGGAAAAAACCAATGAAATCCCCGAGCTCCCCCGCCTGCTCGCACCCCTCCCCCTGGAAGGCGCCGTGGTCACGGCCGACGCGCTGCACACCCAGCAGGACACGGCCCGCTACCTGGTGGAAGGAAAAAAGGCCGATTACCTCTTCACCGTCAAAGACAATCAGCCCACCCTCAAGCAAGACATCGAAGACCTCCACCTGGAAGCGTTTCCCCCCTGCGCACACGGAAATCGATAAGGGTCACGGACGGATCGAAACGCGCCGCATCTGGACCCGCACCGACCTGGGGGGCTACAGCGATTTTCCCTATTGGGCTCAAGTCTTCCGCATCGAGCGCACGAGCACCGATTGGCGCGGAGAACATCTCTCGATCGAAGGGGCTTATGGCCTCACCAGCCTCCGTCCTCGACGCGCTGGTCCCGCGCGCCTGCTGGGGTTGAACCGCGGTCACGGGAGCATTGAAAACGGCCTCCCTTACGTGCGCGACGTGACCTTTGACGAAGACCCCTGCCGCATTCGCCAATATGCCGGCGCCCCGGTGATGGCCGCGCTGCGCCATCTGGCCATCAGCCTGTTGCGCCGGGCGGGGGCCACCCACATCGCTCAAGCCCTGCGTGCTTGTGGGCGCGACAAGCAGCGGCCTTTGCGCTGGCTCGGCCTGGCGATGAGTTAAACGGCTCACCGCCTCAAACTTCCTCACCACGGCTTCCTGCCTGGAGGCCTCCGCCCCCGTCTGTCACCAACCCTCTCCCCCGCCGCTTTCGCGCCGCCGCAACCTCGCTCGGCCTCCGCTCCCCCCTGCCCGCCTCCCTCCTTCCTTCTACTCCGCTGCCCTCCCACGCACCTGCTATCGGGTTCGGCCGACTTTGACGTGACCGCGGGCGCATTGGTTAGTTCTTGCGTATGCGCCCTTTCGATGTACAAGGGTCATTATTTGAGCAGGGGCATGGTGGCGAGGGTGCTGAGGCCCACGAAACCGTTCGGGGCCAGGCCGAGCCAGAAGATGCCCAGGATGCTGGCGGCCAAGGCGGCGCGCACCGGCCACGGCAAGACGACTTCGGCAGTTTCGGTCTTTCCCTCGCGCATATACATCGCGACAACGATCTTAAAATAGTAATAGACCGAAACCACGCTGTTCAGCAAGGCCAGGATGGTGAGGCCGATCAAGTGCGAGTGGATGGCCGCCCGGAAAATGTAGAACTTCCCCAGGAAGCCGGCGGTGGTGGGAAACCCTGCGAGCGAGAGGAAAAACACGGTAAGACATGCGGCCACGGCGGGCCGTTCGTAGGCCAGCCCTTTGTAGTCCTCGATCTGGACAAGGCGTTCGCCCGCACCGGATAGGTGCGCAATCAAAAGGAAAGCTCCAACATTCATCAGCGCGTAGGCCACCAGGTAATACAGGACGGCGGATATTCCGCGCGAGCCCCCCGCCGTAACTCCCACCAGCACATAACCGGCGTGAGCGATGGAGGAATAGGCGAGCAGGCGTTTGACGTTGGACTGCCACAGGGCCGCCAGGTTGCCCACGCACATGGTGAGGGCTGCGGAGATCCACAGAATCCAGAAGCTGAAGGCGTCCGCCGAAGAGAAGCTTCCCAGGAAAACCCGCAGAAGAACGGCAAATGCGGCGGCCTTCGGGCCCACCGAAAGGAATGCGGTGACCGGCGCCGGCGCGCCCTGATACACGTCGGGAGTCCAGATTTGGAAGGGAGCGGTGGAAAGCTTGAAGGCCAAGCCGACAAACATCAGGATCAAGGCTACCTGCGCGAACGCCGTCCATTGCGAGGGTTCACGGAGCCGCGCGCTGGCTCCCAGGAGGTTGGTGGTTCCGGTCAGACCGTACACGAAAGCGATTCCATACAGCAAAAATGCGGTGGCAAACGAGCCCAACAGAAAATACTTCAGCGAGGCTTCGTTCGAGAGGCGGTCGGCCCGCCGGTACCCTGCCAGGATGTAGGTGGCGATGGAGGAAATCTCCAGGCCCAGGAAAATCATGATGAGGTCCGTGGAGGCGGCCATAAAGCACATCCCCACCGTTCCCATCAGAACCAGGGCATAGAACTCTCCGTGCTGGGCGTGGTCGCGTTCCAGATAATCCATGGAGCCCAGAATCACCAGAGCCGCCACGAGCAAGAACAAATAGATGAAGTAGGAGCTGAATTCGTCGGCGGCAACCGCTCCGCCGAAGGCGGGTCCCATTCCCGGCCAGGGGTAGAGAGAAAGCCGGGCGATGGCGGCGCCTGCGGCGAGAACTCCCAACAGCGCCATCCAGCCGAGCAGTTTCTTGTGGGCGGCGGCGACAAACGGCTCCAGGACCATGATCAGCACCGCGAAGAAGGAGAGAAGGATTTCCGGAAGAATCCGCATCATGTCGACCGGCTGGAGGGTGATCATCGGCCACCCCCAGCAGAGGCAGTGGGCAGTAGGCAGTGGGCAGTAGGCAGTGGGCTTGTGGCCGGCCGACGCGGGCCGGGGAGGTCAACCCTTCTGTTTTCTAGCCCTCTCCCTTGGGGAGAGGGTGATGGGGTAAATGTAGAAACTCCAGGCCCTCTCCCCTGGGGAGAGGGTGCCCGAGGGACGAGGGGGGGTGAGGGGTCACTTCCACTGTCCGGCAAAGTCTTAGCGGCGATGGCCAAGTGACCCCTCACCCGGCCTCCTTCGTCGGCCACCCTCTCCCCAGGGAGAGGGCTGGGATTCTGGTTGCTGCCCTCGGCGTCGATGGGATTTTGATTGCTGCCCTCGGCGTCGATGGGATTTTGATTGCTGCCCTCGGTGTCTCTGTGATTTTGATTCGTGCCCTCGGCGCCCAGCGGAAGAAATGGATATAGGCCAGCCCTAGGAAGAGAGGGGGTCGCACAGTCGGTCATGAGCACGGAGTGCTTGTCGAGGCGCAGCATGATGGAGGTCACACCCCGATCCATGCGCCGCAAGAAGGGCTGGGGATAAACTCCCATGGCCATGATCACGACGACCACGATGGTCAGGATCAATTTCTCGCGAAGGTCGCAATCGGGCAGGGTGCGGTTCTTCTCGTTGGTAATTTCACCGTAAAACACGCGCTGGTACACCCACAGCAGGTAAACCGCAGCCAACACCACTCCGGCAGAGGCAAACGCGGCGTAGGCAGCGTGGCGGTAATAAGAGCCAACGATAATCAGAAACTCTCCGACGAAACCATTTAGCAGGGGAAGGCCCACAGAGGCCAACGCCACAATCAGGAAGAACGTGCTATAGACAGGCACGGATGTGGCCAAGCCTCCGAACTCGCTAATCAGGCGCGTGTGGCGCCGCTCGTAAAGCATCCCCACCAGCATGAAGAGAGCTCCCGTCGAAACGCCGTGGCTGAACATTTGATAGATGGCGCCTTCAATGGCTTCCGGCCGGAACACGAAAATCCCCAACACACAGAATCCCAAATGGGCGACGGAGGAATAAGCCACGAGTCTCTTCAAGTCGGGTTGCACCATGGCGACGAGCGCGCCGTAAATAATCCCGACGATGGCCAGAACGCAAATGACGGGGGCAAATTCGCGCGACGCATCGGGGAAAAGCGGCAGGCAGAAGCGCAGCATACCGTATGTCCCCATTTTAAGCAGAACTCCCGCCAGGATGACGGAGCCCGCCGTGGGCGCCTCGACGTGCGCATCGGGCAGCCAGGTATGAAAAGGAAAAAGGGGAACCTTGATGGCAAAAGCTATGAAGAAGGCCAGAAAGAGCCAGCGTTCCGTTGGGAGCCAGCCTTCCGCTTGCCGAGAAGACGCGGAAATCGTCACTAGGTGGTCCAGCACTCGCGGTAAATCAAAGCTACCCGTGACGTTGTAAAGGTAAATAATTCCGGCGAGCATCAAGGCCGAGCCGACCATGGTGAAAAGGACAAACTTGATCGCAGCGTACACGCGGCGCTCGTGGCCCCAAATGCCAATCAAGAAATACATGGGAATGAGCATCACTTCCCAAAATAGGAAGAAGAGGACCAGATCGAGTGAGGCAAACACTCCTATCATTCCTGTTTCCAGAGCCAGCAGGAAGATGAAGAACTCCTTCGCTCGATGGGTGATGCTCTTCCAGGAAACCAGCACCGAAAGCGGGGTCAGAAACCCGGTGAGCAGGATCATGAGCGCGCTGAGGCCGTCGACTCCCAGATGGTAATTGACGGGAGGTAAAACCATCCAGGGACGCATCTCCTCAAATTGCATGCCCCCGCGCCGGGGTTCAAATTGAAAATAGAGGCAAACGGTTATCAGGAATGTGAGCAGGGAAAAGAGGAGCGCAACCCAGCGGATGAACGATGTCCGCTCGCGCCCGAGGAAAGCAATGCCCACCGCGCCCAGCAGGGGCACGAAGGTTACGATCGTGAGAAAATGCGCACTGTACCAGGACATAAAAGCCAGTCGACAGTCGATAGTCAACAGTCAATAGTCGCAAGTCGGTAGCTAATAATCGACGGTCCCAGCCGTTTGACTATCAACACTCGACTATCAACTATTGACTGGTCGCGAGGACATACAACATCCACAAGACTGCCCCCAGCAGGACCCATGTGGCATAACTGGGAATGTTGCCGGATTGGATTCGCCGCAAAACGTCGCCCACCCTGGCGGTCTCTTCGCCGGCGCCATTCACCAATCCATTGTCGATGGCGCCTGCGTCCACAACCCGCCACAGGAACTTGTCTGAAACGATGCACAGCGGGCGGACGATGAGCCAGTTGTAAAGCTCGTCCACGTAATATTTGTGCGTAAGGATTGTGTAGACCTCCGCGTACCTCTCCGCCAACTGGTCGGGAATTTCCGTGGACTTTAGATACCACCAGAGGGCTATCCCGATGCCGATCGCGGCAGCGAGAATAGAGAATCCCATCAATGCTCCGGGACTGAGGTTCCCAACATGTTCGGGGGAAACGTTGTGCAGGGCCTCGGTGGCTTTGCCGAAAACCGGATCGAGGTAGCGATCAAAGGCTTCGCTGCCCTGCCAGGCTTTGGGCCAGCTTACCCATCCGGCGACGACAGAAAAGAACGCGAGCACCATGAGCGGGATCGTCATCTTGTAACTGCTTTCGTGCAAGGGGTGCTCGGCCTCAGGCTCGACGCGGGATTTCCCATAAAAGGTCATCGAGAGGCCGCGAAACATGTAGAAAGCGGTGAGGGCGGCGGTGAAGGTCCCCAGCCAGAACAGCCAGGGTTTGCCGAGAGGGCCTTTGTAAGCCCCCGTCAGAATCTCATCCTTACTGAAGAAACCAGCCAAGGGGGGGATTCCTGAGATCGCCAGCGTCGCAATCAGAAACGTCGCGTGCGTGGTTTTCAACTTTCGCCAAAGGCCGCCCATCTTGCGCATGTCGAGTTCGCCGCCCATGGCGTGCATCACGCTGCCGGCCGCCAGGAAGAGCAGCGACTTGAAAAACGCATGGGTCATCAAATGGAAAATTCCCGCCGCGAATACGCCTGCGCCGCAGGCCAGAAACATGTATCCGAGCTGGCTGATGGTGGAGTAAGCGAGCATGCGCTTCAGGTCGTTTTGCGCGAGCGC
Source organism: Terriglobia bacterium (assembly GCA_050018435.1). GTDB lineage: Bacteria > Acidobacteriota > Terriglobia > UBA7540 > UBA7540 > Bog-366. The sequence goes on along the minus strand of JBEKAD010000103.1, from coordinate 3,763 downwards.
AATGGTTCCCGCATAGAACGCCGTGAGGCAACCGATCACGCCCACCACCACCAGTGCGGAGGGAGCATGGGCGTAAATGATGCTCGACCTTGCCACCAGGTATACGCCCGCCGTCACCATCGTGGCAGCGTGGATTAAGGCGCTCACCGGCGTGGGACCTTCCATCGCATCGGGGAGCCACACGTAAAGGGGAAGCTGTGCGGACTTGCCGACCGCGCCCAGGAAGAGGAGGAGCCCAACGGCCGTCAGCACACTCTCGAACTGGCCCTGAGGCAAATGGGCGACGCGATCAAAGACAGTCTGAAAATCCAGCGAATGAAAAGTCCAGAACAGCAGAGCCACACCCACGGTGAAGCCTGCGTCTCCAATGCGCGTGACGATAAAGGCCTTCTTGCCGGCATCGGCGGCGGATTTCTTCCTGAAGTAAAAACCAATGAGCAGGTAGGAGCAGAGCCCGACGCCCTCCCAGCCCACAAACATCAGCGGGTAGTTGCCGGCCGTGACAAGGGTGAGCATCATGAAGAGGAAAAGATTCATGTAGGTGAAGAAGCGGTAGTAACCGCCTTCATGCTCCATGTACCCGCGCGAGTAAAGGTGAATCAGGAAAGCCACGACGGTGACCGTGAGGGTCATGATCAGAGTCAGCCGGTCGTAGTAGAGCGCGTATTCCGCGCGCAACTCGCCCGCTTGGATCCAGGTGAAGTAAGGATAGGTGAAAGGCGCTGGTTGGCTTCCGGACTTTGAGTAAATCCATGCCGAGAGAAGCGCGAAAACCATGGAAAGCCCCGGCCCGCCGCATCCGATGAGGGAGACGGTGGCCTGCGAAAAGCGGCGGCCCAAGATGCCATTGAGGGCCGCGCCCGCAAGCGGGGGCAACACCATGAGGAGAAGTAGGATTTCCAGGTTCATATTCGTGTAACGCCGGCATCTTGCCGGCTGTCGTAGGGGCCAGCGGCGCTGGCCCAGGGCCGAACGCCGTTCGGCCCTACATCTTCATTTCATCCACATCTTCGACATTCAGCGACGCACGATTGCGGTGTAGCGCAATGATGATGGCCAGTCCCACGGCCGCCTCGGCGGCAGCCACCACGATGACGAAGAACACAAAGATCTGGCCATCCAGATTCCCGAGAAATCGTGAAAAGGCCATGAACGCCAGGTTAACCGCGTTGAGCATCAATTCGATGCACATGAAAACGGTAATGATATTGCGCCGGAAAATGAATCCGGCGGCGCCGAGGACAAAAAGAATGACACTGAGCGCCAAATAATGTGAGAGCGGAACCATAGACATCCTTGGAATCTAGAAGCTAGGAGCTAGAAGTTAGAATCTCGAATACGCCAATCCAAGCGGTCTTCGCAACCTCAAAAGAAGAGCACAGGTCTAGCCCATTCTAGCTTCTAACTTCTAGCTTCTAACTCCTAACTTCTGCCTTTCAGAATTCCTTCTTCGCTAAAACCACCGCGCCGAGCACTGCCACCAGAATCAAAATGGAAGTCACTTCAAAGGGCAACACGTAGCTCCGGAATAACAAGTGGCCAATCGCCACGGGACTTCCATCGAGGGGCGCCGGCGAAGCTGCGGAAGTGGGTGGAAACTGGTCCCAGATCACTATCAGCATTTCCACCAGGAAGGCGCCGATGAGGGGCGCGCCGAGCCATTTGGCTAAACGGCTCCGGTGGCTCGGCTTTTCGTGCCCGGCATTGAGCAGCATGATGACGAAGACGAACAACACCATAATGGCGCCGGCGTAAACGATGACCTGAATGACCGCCATGAACTCCGCGCCCAACAGCAAATACACCACGGCCAGCGAGCAGAGCACTACAATCAGCGAAAGCGCACTGTATACGGGAGTGCGTTGCAGCACCATATTCAGCGCGGCTAGAACGGTTACAGCGGCGAAAATGTAAAAGAGAATGGTCATAGAAGCAGAATCTAGAAGCCAGAATCTAGAAGCTAGAAGCTAGAATTCAGAAGCTGGGAGCCATTGGAGCGCATACAGCGACCTCCTAACTTCGGCAATAAATTACTTAACTCGTCCAGACTCTATGGCAAATTCGAAATCCTTTTCAGGTGAAGTGGGGCCTTAGAAAGCACCGTCACAACCACAGGTGTTTTCGGTAAGAAAGCTGGTTGACTAAAACCTACGAAGTATTGATTAGCGGCCAGAGGAGGCTCTCCGGTACCAATGATGAATGTGGCTTCTTGTGGACTTGATCCTGAGAGTTTCCAACTTGCGTGTTCACGTTCTATAGGCTGATCAAAGTCGAGCAACAACTTCGTCGGTTGGATTTCGGATTTGGCCTGAATCGTAATCTCCAATCCATATGGTGCCTCTGAATTGGCTGATGGAAAATTCCTTGGATTTATGATTATTCCACCCTTTGTGAGGGGTTCCTCATAACTTGCTCGCGTTGGTGGTCCCGCAGGCGGTCTCTTGCTCAGTTCATCTCGCAGGCCATCAATCTCGTTTTGTTTAGCGTCTAGCCTACACTGCAAGACCCCCTTCTCGCTCGAAAGCTGTGATTTTTCCTCTTTTAGAACCGCTGCATTATGATGTTCGTCATGCCACGCCAAGAAGCATGACATGAACATAGCCGTTCCAACAGCATAGAGAAACGTCCGCCATGTGATATTCTTTTTTGTCCAGTGCTCAATAAAGAGGATAGCCACAGCGATTACCCCGCCAGTCAAAAGCGATCCCCAATGGCATATAACATTAATGGCGAACATCCAGATTTCATTTGGCATTCACTAAACCTACGCCGCATCAATTGGATGAGTAAAGTAGTTTATTGCCCTAACTTCTAGCTTCTAACTTCTAGCTCCTAGCTTCTAACTTCTACTTTCACCCGTGCCAGGCAATCAGGAAACTCGTTACCAGAATGTTCAGCAGGCCCAGGGGCAGCAGAAACTTCCAGCCCAGAGACATAAGCTGATCGTACCGGAAGCGCGGGAGCGTTCCGCGCATCCAGATGTAGAAGAACATAAAACAAAATACCTTCAGGCTGAACCAAAAGACCGGAAGAAAAATCCGCACGATCGTTGGCAACCAACCAAACACGGGACCGTGCCAACCGCCAAAGAAGAGCAGGGTGGCGAGGCAGGAGACCGTCACCATGTTGGCGTACTCCGACATGAAGAACATGGCGAATTTCATGCTGCTGTATTCGGTATGGAATCCGCCCACCAACTCCGTTTCGCCTTCGGGCAGGTCAAAGGGCACGCGATTGGTTTCGGCAATCGCCGAGGTGAAGTAAACGAAAAAGCCGATGGGCTGGACAAAGATATACCAATGCGGCAGCCAGGTGTTGATACCGTGGATATACCAAGTATGGTTTTGCGCGTCGACAATCTTGTGCAGGCTGAGCGTGCCGGCCATCATGATCACACCAATCACCGCCAACCCGAGAGACAACTCGTAACTGATCATCTGCGCGGACGATCGCAGCCCGCCGAGCAGCGGATACTTGCTGTTGGAAGACCATCCGGCGAGCGCGATACTGTACACGCCCAGGGAAGTTACGGCGAAGACAAAGAGCAGCCCGACATTCAGATCGGTTATCTGAAACTTGATCGGATGGCCGTGGACGGTGAAGACATCACCGAAGTCTTCACCAAAAGGGATGACGGCAATGGAGAGAAACGCCAGGACAAACCCCAGGAAGGGCGCCAGCCAATAGATGATCTTATCAGCCTCCAGGGGCATGATATCTTCCTTGAGTATGAACTTCGCGCCATCGGCCAGGGGTTGCAGCA
>JBEKAD010000102.1:0-11371 GCA_050018435.1 Terriglobia bacterium | reverse complement strand
AGCCCGTTGCACCCTCATGATGCCTGGCGTTCCATCCCGTTAGAACAGCTCGCGCCGTTGACAGACCTTGAAGGTACGGCCTTTTACTCGTTGCAAATGGGTCCGCCGGCCGAGCAGGTGAAGCAGTTGGGACCCCGGGCGCATTTAGTCGATCTCCAGGACGAACAGAAGGACTTTGCCGACACGGCCGCGATTGTCGCCAATCTCGACCTGGTGATTTCCATTGATACCTCCGCGGCCCATCTCGCCGGGGCCATGGGCAAAGCCGTTTGGGTCTTGCTATACAAATCGGCTGATTGGCGCTGGATGCTCGAGCGCGAGGATAGCCCCTGGTACCCCACGGCCCGCCTGTTTCGCCAATCCACGCTGGGGAATTGGCAGGACGTGGTGACCCACGTCGAGGGCGAACTGCGCGAGCTCATAGCGAGAACCGCCGTCGCGCCTACAGGAGGAGATCGCTATGCGTGACCCCATTGAAGCTCCTGCCGTCGTCGACATCATTCGTTATCTGCAAACCATGACGGGAACCGTATGCCGCTGGCCCCAGCCCGGTGATCGGGTCGGTTTCGCGCTGAGCAGCAAGGACCGCGTGTCCTTCACGCGCCAGACCCTCGAAGCCATGGATACGGACAGCGGATTCGACATCATCTGGAACGACGGAAGCGATGAAGCGGAGGCACGGGCATTGCCGGGAAACTTCCATTTCCGGAACGCACGCTTGGTGGAGGTGAACTATAACGTGCGGGGCGGACCGGACCGTTGCATCTGCTTCGGGCTCGAACGTCTTCTCAACCTCGGATACGACTATGTGGGGCTCATTGAGAACGACATCGTGATGCAACCCGGCTGGTTCCGCCGGTTAATGAACCTATTCGAACTCGCCGCCGCTGACGGCATCGTCTGTGGCGCTGCCACTGTCCGGAGCTATGGGGGCCGAGTAATTGAACATCGCTCCGGCTACTCGATCAACTGGGGGACGGGGGCGGGAATGATTCTGTTCTCGCGGCTGGCGGCGGAAGTCATCCTCCACCAGTACTCGAAGCTGGGGATGTCGACAGGATCTATGATGAGGTTCTACTCGAGGCTGTTTCGCATTGACCTGAATATGTGCGTCCAGGACAAGGAAGGACGGAGGATCCAGCAAGACTCTCGGTTGACGCTCGACTGGGGGTACACGCCCATGCTCTACATGCATGGCTACACGTCCGTAGGGAGCATCCCCTCGCTGGCCCGCGACCTGGAGTTTCCGCCCGGCCACTTCCTCCTCAACGATTATGTCCGGCCTCAGCATCATAACGCCGGCTTGGTTCGGCGCAGAAGCGCCCTGCCCTTGGGGCAGCAACCGTGACCCCTCGATGCCAATAGGGGATTGCGGCAACCGATTTTGGCCTGACGCCCCTGCGGTGGAAGAGCCGCAGATTCGAAACATGAGAACCCGCTTAACTCCGCATCCGGCAGAGTGAACAAGTTCTGCCCGGACAACAATCCGGTCATTTTGTATCGAATCCCGCCTTTCTTTTTCACGGGCGAAACCGAAGAAATTTCATGCCTTGGCCGATATAAACATGGATAACGCCCAAATTCCCCGCAAGCCTGGAGGGAATTTGCCGATATACCCATACGGGACAGTGTCACGCGCGGGAATTTGTGAATTCCCGGTGGAATAGGGTGCGCAAGTTATGATTCGGTTGACCCGGCTCAACAACCGGCCACTGGTGGTCAATGCGGAGCTCATCAAGTTCATCGAGAATGCGCCCGACACGGTCATCACTCTCGTAACGGGCGAAAAGATCGTTGTTCTTGAAAGCGCCGAAGAGGTGATGACCCGGATTTTCGAATACCGCCGGCGGCTTCGCAGGCCGCGGCTGGCTGTCCCCCCTTCAGAGAATCCGGTCGAACAACTTGAGAAGTCCGAGGAAGCGGAGAAGGCGGGAGAGCCGGAGGAGCCGACTGAAATCGAGGGGTAAGGGGACCTGAACTTGGACAAGAGTAGTTTAGGTGGAGTGCTGATTGCCGTCGGAGGGATTATGGCCGGCCTGCTGATCGAGGGCGGGAAACTTGCCCAGATCATCCAGCCGACGGCCGCCATGATCGTTTTTGGCGGCACCCTCGGCGCCGTCATGTTGCAGTTTCCTCTTTCCATCGTGCTCGCCAGCTTCAAACGGTTAAGCCAAGTTTTCTTCGATTCGCAAGGGGACCCGCAGGAGCTTATCAAAGAAATCGTCGGCTTCGCTCATAAGGCTCGCAAGGAAGGCATTGTGTCCCTCGACCGCGAGCTCGAAAAAGTCAAAGAACCCTTTCTCCGCAAGTCCCTGATGCTGGCTGTGGACGGCACCGAACCCCAGGAACTTCGCAAGATGATGGAGCTTGAACTCGATAATCAGGCCGAGCACGAAGAGCGCATTCCCCAGGTATTCGAGGCGGCCGGTGGCTTCTCTCCCACGGTTGGCATTATTGGGGCGGTCCTCGGCCTCATCCAAGTCATGCAACACTTAGATAACATTGACGAAGTAGGCCGTGGCATCGCCGTGGCCTTCGTGGCCACAATTTACGGCGTGGGCGCCGCCAACTTGTTCTTCCTGCCCTCTGCCGGAAAGCTCAAGATACGCATTCGGACCGAGCACCAGATGCGGGAGATGATGCTGGAAGGCGTGATCTCCATCCTGGAAGGCCTGAACCCCCGCATGGTCGAGACCAAGTTGCAGGGCTTTTTGGCGGACGCTCCGCCGCCAGATGAATCCCGGGAGTCCTCATGAGCCGAAAGAAGAAGGCTGCCGAGCACGTGAGTCACGAACGCTGGCTGGTCTCCTACGCGGACTTCATTACGCTCCTGTTCGCCTTCTTCGTGGTTCTTTTTTCCTCCTCCCAAGTGGATAAGCGCAAGGTGGGGAAAATCGCCGCGGCGATTCAGGAAGCTTTTCAACAGATGGGTATTTTCCAGACGGCGAACTCACGCGTTCCCATGGTTACCGCCGATCCCTTACCCGCAGAAAACATACAGCTTATCGAAGATGGCAAAGGGGCATCTGGCCGTGGACGCATGACTTCCCCTTTCGAAAAGATGATGGGGTCCCCCCCCTCTCCGAAAGGTATGGGGACCTTGCAAAAACAACTTTCAAGCGCCCTGGGACCGGAGATTCAGCGGCACGAGGTGGTGCTGAAGGCGCAGCGCGAAGGGTTGGTGATCAGCCTGCGGGAGATAGGATTTTTTGATAGCGGGTCGGCAGCTCTCCGGCCTACTTCCGAAGCGGCGGTGAAGCGCATTGCCGAGGTGCTGGGCGCTCAGCCCAACAACCTTCGCATTGAAGGCCATACGGACAATGTGCCCATTCACAATGCGCAGTTCGCTTCCAACTGGGAGCTTTCCACCGCCCGAGCTACCGAGATGATCAGGTTGTTCATTACCCATTACAACTTCCCCGCTACACGCCTCTCCGCCGCCGGCTACGCGGAGTATCACCCGGTGGAGAGCAACGAGACCGTCGAGGGCCGAGCCCAGAACCGGCGGGTGGATATCGTCGTGCTCGCCTCCGCCCCGGAGGCTTCCGGTAGCACCCCCTTGTTGGTCTCGCCAAGGCCCTGACGCCATGGGGGGGGCGAAAAGGCCCCCAGGGTTTCTCGATTTCGGCCTCATGTTGAGCCCCCCGGCTGCCGATAAAATGCAGAGGTACAACAAGGCTAACGATGACGCCCACACTCCGAGAGTTGATTCGCGAACGCGTGGAAAGGCTGAATTCCATCCCCACCGTTCCGGCCATCATCCGCCCTCTGCTGTTCTATCTCGAAAGGCCGGTGGACGAGGTGGAAGTCCAACGCATTGTCGACTTGGTGTCGTGCGACGAGTCGATCTCTGCCCAGTGCCTGCGGGTGGCGAATTCCGCCCTGTATTTCCGCTCCCGAGAGGTCAAGTCCGTGCACGGCGCCATCGTCGTGCTGGGCGTGCGACAAATCCGCGAGATCCTTCTTTCCTGTAGCTTGCTCAATCTCTTGCCCAAAGCGAGCTGGGTCATTGACCCACTGGTCTTTTGGGAGCATTCCCTGGGTTGTGGGCTGGTAAGCCGTTTCTGCGCCCGCAAGGCCCGCTACCGGGAACCGGACCGCGCTTATCTGGCAGGGTTGCTGCACGATCTCGGCGAACTGGTGAACATGCTGTCGTTCCAGGAGGAGTTCCGCGCCGCGGCGCAACTGGCGCGGTCCGAACAGATTCCGCTCCATCAAGCCGAGCGCTCCGCCCTGGGCTTCACCCACTGCGACACAGGGAAAATCCTCGCCGAACACTGGCGTCTGCCGGAGGACATCACGGAAGTTGTGGAACATCACCACGACGTTCAGCAGGCAAAGCTCCATCCCGTGCTGGTCGCATTGGTCAGCTTGTCAGATCGGCTCTGCCAAGTGCACGAGTTGGGCTACGGCTTCAAGGAATCGCCCGATTGGAAGCTGGAGGAAGATCCTTCTTGGGTGGTTTTGACGCGGGATTATCCGACCCTCGCCCAAACTGAACCCGCCCGCTTCCTCCTGGAGATGGAACAGTTCGTCCCGGAAGCGCGTAAGCTCGTGCGCTCCATCCTCCGTGCCTGACTGCGTGCAAGCTGCCGCCTTTGCGCGATCACAATTTGATGGGTTCGGCAGGAGCAGAAGGCGGTAGCTCACGCTACCGCAGTCCAAGGCGGGCTGCGCCCGCAAGCACCCATAGCGCGGACCTGTTTTGCAGGTCCGCGGCTTTTCCCGCCCGCCACGACCCATGGATTGTCGCGGAGCTTGGGACCGTCAGGGCCGGTAGTTTGTGGCCCGCGGTCCCCTTTAACCCGTCCACCCATAAGATCGGCGGACCTTCGGCCGTGCGCGGCAGACAGCCGGGGGAAGCCATGGCCACGTTCTGCCACCGCTACACGGCTTGCATCCGGTCGCTTTTTTCCCACGATGAAGCCAAAGCCATTATGGGATCAACAAGAACGGTGGGCTGTGGAGCGAGATCAAGACCATGACGAGCTTCGACCGTATCACCGCCGACCCGGCCCACATGAATGATGGGCCGTGAATTCGCAACCTGCGACTGACGGTCCGCCATGTGCTCGAAGCCCTGGCGACTTATCCCGACCGGGCCGAGCTCAAGCGCGAGTACCCGGAGCTCGAAGACGAAGATATTCGCCAAGCGCTCGCTTTCGCCGCCGCGCCTCTCGTCCGCGTCTGAAATCTCAAATCTGCGATTGTGCAACCCCGCCCCACCCCCGCTCCACCACACTTCACTTGCGCCACGCGGACCTGAAAGCCGAACACGTTGGCGCTCTCGGCCTTGCCGCCGCCGTGTGTAGGGCCGAAATGCGTTCGGCCCCGGGACGAGCGCCGCTCGCCCCTACTTGATCCGAAGCACAGATTAATCGATAATCAGCTCCCGGGAGGTCGTCTTGAAGCTTGCGGCGACAATGTCATCCGCAGTCATCAGCGCAGACGGAAAGTATCGTTACAAGCTGGGCAGGTATTGGGCGCGCGACACTGCTCCGGCCGTTTGGATAATGTTGAATCCAAGCATTGCAGATGCAGTAGAGGATGACCCTACGATTCGCCGCTGCATTTCTTTTGCCAAGCGATGGGGTTTTGGAGGCATCGAAGTTTATAATTTGTTCGCACTCCGATCACGCGACCCAATCAGAATCGAGACGGTCGTCGACCCGGTAGGGCCTGAGAACGACTATTGGCTTACGGCTGGTGCGCAAAGTGGAAGAACGATAATCGCAGCTTGGGGTGCTTGCCAGACGCTACTGCAATCGCGGAGAGCCGCGCGGGTGATGGAACTTCTCGTCCAGAGCCAAGCCGCGAATCCGACATCTCTGGGGCTTACGAAGGCCGGCCATCCCAGGCACCCCCTTTACGTCCGCAGTGATGCTTTACTGTCCCCTCTTCCTTTTCCTGTTTAACGTCAGCGATTTAGTGTCAGCGTCAAAGGCGGCACGTCTGGGCACACTGGGACGCCGCTTTCCTCATAGCCCTCAGACCCTGAATTCAAGTTCTTGAAAATGAAGACATTAGGAGTTGATGTTGGAAAATCGTACGATACTTAAATTTTTTGCTTGACTTTCTTACATCGGTTGAAGTAAGCTCTGTCACATGGAGACTGAATCATTTACGCAAGCGCCGATCAAGACGACACCGGAGGTGGCCCCACCGGTCGACCCGCTCGAAGTGCTGCGTGAGGTGCTGGAACTGCAGCGCGAGAGCAGGCCGGAATTGGATGTCGAGGACATGGTGGCCTTCGCGATTGCAAATCCTGCCACAGAAATAGTGGATTCTCTTGGTGCAGTCAGTATCGTTTGTGTGCTGTACGGCGCTTACACCCCTGAAAACCTTATCCCTCAACGATTGCTAACGCATGAGAACTTCAGCACATTGGATGGATTAAGAAAAGTTGTCGGAGAGCTGGACAGAAGGCAAGGAAGGCAATGAGCTCAACCGTTCGCTTAACCGAGTTAATTCTGGAAATCACAAACGCGTGCCATCATCGTTGCGTTCATTGCAGCACGTTTGGCGGGGTACCTCGCGAAAACGAACTCACTCAAGATGAGCGGGTTGGTGTTTTGCGGCAGGCGCGTGCGCTGGGTCTAATGGAACTCCGGCTCCTCGGAGGGGACCCGCTCTTTCGCAAGGAAGACACCTTCGAATTACTAGCGGAAGCCAATCGGCTTGGTGTAAAGAAAGCCCTGATTTGCACATCTGCCGCTGAACATAACCTCGATTGGTTGAGGAGGTTACGTGACTTTACTCCCATTGAAGTTTCCGCAGAAGCGAGTATATACTCGGCCACCCCAGCGGTTCACGATGGAATCACAGTTAAACCGGGATCACTTGAGAGACTACCCTCCAATTCCCTCGACGCTGTGCGAGTTGGATTCGATTTGAACTGGAATTTCGTTTGGATGAAGCCGAACTTCTGGGAATTGGAACCTGTCGTATTCCTAGCCTCGGTGATTGGTATTAGCAGAGTTCGAATTCTGCGTTTAATGCTGAACGGGCGGGCGCGAGAAAACAGGGGGGCGCTGGAACTGCCAGCCGAATTGGAAATCCAGTGTGGGCCGATTCTAAAGTCATTAACCTCTCGCTTCCCGGAAGTCTTGCTTGCGCATTCGAAGCCGCTCGCATTCTGTCTTGGGAGGGACACCCACGATGACGAGGCTTCCTGCAGCGCCGCGAAGGGCCAGCTCGTCGTGCAGGCTGACGGTAGAGTCCTTCCTTGCATCGGGATGAAGGATATGCCGCAGTTTGAAATTGGGAACGTACGAACAGAAACTATCGAAGAAATTTTCTCGCGCGCTCATGGGATGAACTTCTCACAAACGTCGCAAGAGTTCCACGAATGCCCAGCAATCGTTTTTCAAAAGACGCCGGAATTAATCCAATTGACTCCATGGAGGAACTAGCAATGCCACAAAAGAGCGATCTTGAACGTCCGCTAGGTAGTAGTCTTGGGCGTGATTATCTCGCCCAGAGGCTCAGAGACGCGCGGGAGTACCTAGGGCTGTCCCAAGAATACGTCTCGCAGCAAACGAAAATCCCTCGCCCGGCCATTTCTGAAGCAGAGGCTGGCAGAAGAAAGGTTGAGAGCCTTGAACTAAAGAGACTGGCCACCCTCTATGGTCGCCCCCTGAATTATTTCTTACCAGATCATGATGGGACTGATTCGCCCACCTCTCTAACCGGAAGTTCCGAAGGAACGGAAGGTGACCAAACCGAGATAAAACTGCGGAATCTGACGAAGGACTTGCCATCGGAAGACAGGGAAGAGATCATCCGATTCGCCGAATACTTGCGGCACAAGAAACAAGTGTCACAAGCGCGCCGGAGCGTGGGGGCAAAATAGGAGCCTATGACGCGAGCCCAATTGATCGCAGCTGCCAGCGGTGCAGCTTTGCTTGCGCATCGAATGCACCATGTCGATCGCCAAAGGCGGGTCGACGTATTCGATATTCTTAGAGCAGCAGCGAGCGAGGTTTTCTTCAGGCCCCTGCGAAAAGTGTGCGGTGCATACCTCCCTAGCGACGGTCCTGCTCCCGCTGTACTGATCAATTCGAATATGCCCCTGAGCCGCCAACGATACACCGCCGCTCACGAATTTGGACACTTATTCTTAGAGCACACCGTGGTCAGCCTGGATGAAGTTGTCGGCACCAGTTTTGAAGAACGCAATAATTGGACCGACGAAGAGAACATCGCCGAAACTTTTGCAGCCTTCTTTTTAATGCCCGAAGGGTTAGTGGAAGCCAGTCTACGCGAACTTAATGAATCGGAGTTAACCCCACAGACCGCGTACTTACTGTCCCTAAAAATGGGCACCAGTTACGTGGCAACGGTCAACCACCTTCAAACTCTGAAGAAGATCAATTATGCTGAGGCGGCCGCATTCCGAAAGATTCAACCGAAAGCAATAAAGGCAGGAATTAGTTCCCGCGTAGCCAGTAGGCACGACGTATGGATATTGGACGAGCGATGGAATGGTCAACCGATATACCCAGCGGTGGAGGACACCATTGTTGTTCGATTACCTGAAACTCCCACTTCAGGATATACGTGGGTTTGGCATAGAGATCCCGAAAGTCTGCGCGTTTTGCAAGATGGATTCGCCGACGAACCCACGCGGGAAATCGGAGGTACGCGTGTCCGCGAGCTGGTAACGGAAGTGTCGTGTGACGCCCACGAAGAAAGAATCGATCTAGAACGGCGACAACCGTGGGATGACGATGGCAAACCGTCAGCTCACTTCAGCGTGGACCTTTTCCCACAACAAATGAGGAAAAGCGGGCCCTTGGTCCTGCCGACGCTGGCAGCGAGCTGAATTATGCACATTAGTGTTTGTGCCACACAGAGCGCCGTCAAGAATCAACATGACCGCCCCACCTGTGTTCCTTTCGCGGTAACTGCTCTTCATGAGTACACCTATGACGTGTTGAAGGGGCTCAAAAAAGCAGCCGAGATCGATCTCTCTGAGGAATTTCTTTATTATCACTGCAAACAGCGCGACGGTTTGGGAGCGATTTCCACCGGGACGACGATGTTTGCGGCTTCCGCTTCGTTGGCAATGGACGGGCAGTCGCTGGAAGGTCTGTGTCCCTACCAACTATTCCTTCCTAAGGTTAATCTGGTCCCGCCTACTGACGTCGCCCTCGCTGATGGGAAAACCCGCCTCCTTTTGGGGCTTCAGCAGCTCAACTTATCTCTATCCAGCATTCGAGACTCTCTCAGGCTTTCCAGACCAGCTATCGCCGTATTGGATTGGTATTCGAATGCCTACCTCACCCGACTTGGCCGGATTGAAGTTCCCCGGCCAACCGACCGATTCCTTGGCCGGCATGCCGTGTTGATTGTTGGACTTGAAGAGGAGCCACAGACCGGATTTTGCATGATCACTTTCAAGAATTCGTGGGGAGCCAAATGGGGAGACAGAGGCTTTGGCTACTTCGGATTGGATTATTTCAGCGCGTACGCCCGTGAGATCTGGGGGCTAACCTCTTAGAAGGAGAACTTTAACTTGAGCCAGTTTTTTCGTTCGGAGACTTGTGCACACGGATGGGCCGATGCCATGGAGTACCTAATTCATTGCGACGGAGGGAAGGATTTCAATCTCGTAATTGCGATCCAGAAACCCTGCGTTGAAATCCCTCAGGCAACCCGCGTTATAGATGAACTCGCTAAGGACCTAAAACTGAAAAGCACGATGGAAAATGCGAATGCGATTTGGCCGTCATTCTTTGCGCGACCTAAGCGCAAAACCGCTGAGATTTTCTCTGATATCGAACGATACGCTCTCCCTGCAATTAAGACCGCGTGCAAGAATCGGCATGATTCCTACATTGAGCGCCTGGTAGCTTGGCGAAGCGCAGAGTCCGGCGCGCCGGTTCCCCAGCTTCAGCACGTTTTGACCCGACTCAAAAGCGAGGTTGCGAATCCCGCCCCCAAAAGTTCTTCATATGAAATCTCAGTTTTCTCGCCAGGCCTAGATGCAGCCTACATGAGTTTTCCCTGTCTCTCGCATCTGTCCTTCAAATATGATCACCGCCACACCCTGCTTCACTTGACAGCTCTTTATCGCAATCACACATATCTCAGTCACGCCTACGGAAATTTCATTGGATTAGGACGGCTAATGCAATTTGCCTGCCGAGAGACGGAAACTCATCCTGGGGAACTAGTCTCAATCAGCACTCACGCTGATGCGGAAATAAGCACTGGGGGAAAGACCCGGACACGTGCGACAATTGCCTGCGTCAGGGAGACCTTACTTGATTACGACTCAAAGACAGACTGCAGCAAGCGTAGCGCAGACCTCCGGGTTTGAGGCCTGCGGTTCTTCCACAGATTTACCCTTTCGAAGCCAAGGCCAAACCGGCAATCTCAAGGGCAGTGATGAGTGACGAGTGACGAGAAACACGGTCTCAAGTCCGGCGTCCGAAGTCCGAGGTACAAGATCGCACATCTCAAATCCCAAATCGAAAATTCAAAATCGAAAATTGCAGGGGCAGTGGCGAGTGACAAGCAGGATTCCCGATTTCGGATTGTTTCAATCGAAAATCCAAAATCTAAAATCGACAATGGCTCGATGACAATAGCAGTGACGAGTAATGAGTGACGAGTGACAAGTGACGAGCGGAGCACCGTGGCGTAGAATGGGTTTTTCGGAGGTGAGTCATGGGGGAGGTCGTGTATCGGTCCGAAGAGGGTATCGAGCGGATGAAGGGTCCGGTTCGCCGCGCCTATTTGCCCGCCGAGCGCGAGCCGGTCATTTTCGGGGTGCACGGAGCCGTCGCCGCGCACTACAAGGTCCCGCCGAACGCGTTCGAGGAGCACGGCACAACGCTCGATTACATCGTCGCCGCCACCGCCGGTTGACTCACCGGAACCTTCGGGGGCGCGCTGGAAGCGCGCCAAATTTCAGCGTCCAATGGACGTCTGGTGTCCGAAGCCGAGGGTGAAGTGGAATTGGAGGGCAGCGTCCTGGTGATCCGGCGCATTCACGTCAGGTTGAAACTCAAGGCGGAAGAGCAAGACCGCGAAACGGCGTTCAAGGTCCACGGCTTATTCGCGGAAAAATGCCCGGTCTATCTCAGCCTTTACAAAGCGATCGCCATCACCACGGAACTGCTCTTCGACCCTCTGGCAGCAGACTAAGCAAGCCCCTAGCGCGAACCTGTACTCCCTTTCTTGGGGGGTCCCCAACGGGGCCCAACATTGGAGGGTTACCACTGCGAAAATTCATCGGTGTGGGTCATGAATTCCGGATAGGCCCCAGCACCCAGTTCATAGAGGTCGGCGCCGTGCCGCTCCTCTTCCGGAGGAATGCGTTGCGGGAAGAAGCGATTGAGCAACCAGTTGAGAGAGTAAGTGA
>JBEKAD010000101.1:0-11376 GCA_050018435.1 Terriglobia bacterium | reverse complement strand
CCTTCCAGTACCCCGTGGAAATTCCGGGCGTCTCGAACACCAATTTTCTGCGCGCCGCGCTCAACGCTGTCCGCAAACATCGCGGCCTTGAGGAATACGACGCCATGGACTTCCTCACCCTGGTGCGCAGCAAGATGAAGCTGCTGGAAATGGACGAGAGCCTGATGTCACGCTCCGTGAATGAAGGATTTTCCGGTGGCGAAAAGAAGCGCAACGAGATATTCCAAATGGCAGTGCTCGAACCGAAGCTCTCCATTCTGGACGAGACCGACTCCGGCCTGGATATCGATGCGCTCCGAGTGGTGGCCACCGGCGTCAACGCCCTGCGCGCCCCCGACCGCGCCATCATCGTGGTGACGCACTACCAGCGCCTGCTCAACTACATCGTTCCGGACTTTGTCCACGTGCTCTCCAACGGACGCATCGTCAAGTCCGGTGGCAAGGAACTGGCCTTGGAACTCGAAGACAAAGGCTATGGATGGCTGGACGAAGACGTCAGTGGTCAGTTGTCAGTGGTCAGTCGTCAGTAGCGCCGGACCTTGGCAAGCAAATGTAGCGCGGACCTGTTTTGTAGGTCCGCGGCATTTCCTAGCCAATAGGGAACGAGCCTTGCAATGATAAAAGAACAAGTCAAAAGGCAAAGTGCAAAGTGCAAAAGGCAAAAGTCAAAGCCGGTTTGGATTTTCACTTTTGCCTTTTGACTTTTGCACTTTGCCTTTTGACTTGTTCGTGCCAGGCAGAAAGGGCTAAAGGTACAGAACTGGAAAGGGATTCAAGATTTGATGACCACCGTTAAGGAACAAGAAGGACTTTATCTCTCAACTTTCACCCGCCTGGAGAAGGCCCTGAATGAGAGTGCGCCGGCTTGGCTGTCCAAGCTTCGCCACGCGGCCATGGGGAGTTTTGCCGAACTTGGTTTCCCTACAACTCACGACGAGGAGTGGCTCTACACGAACGTCGCGCCGCTGGCCTCCCTGCCGTTTGTGCCGGCCCGCGTGAAGCTCGCGGAAGAACTTCGGCAAAAGATTGAGCGCCTGCCGCTGGCCGACTTGGGCTGTAGCCGCCTGACCTTTTTTAACGGTTGCTACGTTCCGGAGCTGTCGCAACTGCGGGAAGTTCCGCGGGGACTGAGGGCAGGCAGCTTGGCCTCCGCTTGGAGAAACCACGGCGCGCTGCTGGAGCGGCACTTGGGGCGTTATGCGAATGCGACCACCCATGCCTTCGTGGCGCTCAACACGGCGTTTTTTGAAGATGGCGCTTTTATCGAAGTCCCCAAGGGCGCAGTACTCCAGAAGCCTCTGCACATCTTGCAGATTTCCCATGGCGGCGGCCGGGAAACCGTCTCGCACCCGCGCAATTTGATCCTCGTCGGTGACACCAGCCAGGCAAGCATTATCGAAACCTTCTTCAGTCTGGCGGAAGACACGACGTTCACCAACACCGTCACGGAGATTGTGGCTGGTGAAGGCGCGCTGGTGGACTACTGCAAGGTGCAGCAGGAAAGCGACGAGGCGTTTCATTACGCGCGCGTGCAGGTGCAGCAGGAGCGCTCCTCGAGCGTGGCGACGCACTCCATCCAACTGGGCGGCGCGCTTACGCGCGAGGAAGTCCAGACGGTGCTGGGCGGCGAAGGCGCGGAGTCCCTTTTGCACGGCCTCTATGTGATCACCGGGCGGCAGCACGTGGACAACCACACCATCATCGACCACGTCAAGGCCCACTGCTCCAGCCGCGAGGTTTACAAGGGCGTGCTGGAGGGTCAATCGCAGGGAGTCTTCAACGGCAAGATCATTGTCCGTCCCGACGCGCAAAAAACCGATTCCAAGCAGAGCAACAAGAACCTGCTGCTTTCCGAGGACGCGATCATCAACACCAAACCGCAATTGGAAATTTTTGCCGACGATGTAAAGTGCACGCACGGCGCTACGGTCGGCCAGATTGATCCCGAGGCGGTTTTCTATCTCCGCTCGCGCGGCATTGCCGCGCAAGAGGCGAAAAAGCTGCTCACCTACGCTTTCGCCAACGACGTCATGGAGCGCATCAAGTTCCAGCCGCTGCGCGAGCGGCTCGCGGAGCGATTATATGCGCGGCTGGCGAAGAATTGACGGTTGAAGAAATTGACGATTGTCGATTTTCGATTGCCGATTGAAGAAACTGACGATTGGAAGGTGTCAATCGACAATCGTCAATCGAAAATCGGCAATGAAAGGATGTTTGATGGCAACAACACGCGATCTAATTCAGGCTTCAGTAATCGAAAAGCCTGCGCCGCCTGCGTCGTTTGATGTGCGGAAAATCCGCGAGGATTTCCCCATTCTCAAGCAAAAGGTCCACGGCAAACCGCTGGTTTATCTTGACAATGCGGCAACCAGCCAGAAGCCGCAGGCGGTCATCGACGCCCTGCTGCACTTTTACTTGGTTGACTGCGCCAACATCCACCGTGGCGTTTACCTGCTCAGCGAGCGCTCCACGCAGGCTTACGAGGATGCGCGCGTCAAGCTCCAACGGTTCCTGAATGCTGCTGAGCCGCGCGAAATCGTCTATGTGCGTGGCGCGACGGAAGGCATCAATCTGGTGGCGCAGACTTACGGCCGCCAGCACATCGGCGAGGGCGACGAAATCCTGATCACGGCGATGGAGCATCACTCGAACATTGTTCCCTGGCAAATGCTCTGTGAGGAAAAAGGCTGCCGCCTGCGCGTCGGCCCCATCAACGATCGCGGCGAACTGATTTTGGATGAATTTGAAAAACTCATGAGCGATCGGACGCGCTTGGTGAGCGTCGCCCACGTTTCCAATGCGCTCGGCACCATCAATCCCGTCAAGCAGATTGTGGAAATGGCGCACGCGAGGAACATTCCGGTGCTCATCGATGGCGCCCAGGCTGCGCCCCACATGAAGATTGACGTTCGCGCGCTGGACTGCGATTTTTACGCGATTTCAGGCCACAAGCTCTTCGGGCCGACGGGCATCGGCGCCCTGTATGGCAAGGCCAGCCTGCTCGAATCCATGCCTCCCTACCAGGGCGGCGGCGATATGATTCTCTCCGTCACCTTTGAGAAGACCATCTATAATCACATCCCGAATAAATTCGAGGCCGGAACGCCCAACATCGCGGGGGCGATTGGATGGGGCGCCGCCATCGATTACCTCACTCGTATTGGGATGGAGAATATTGCCTCCTACGAAAATGCCTTGCTGACGTACGCCACGGAGGCCATTGGCCAGATTCCCGGGGTGCGCCTGATCGGCACGGCGCGCGAGAAAGCCGGAGTTCTCTCCTTTATGCTGGAGGGAATCCACCCGCATGATGTCGGCACCGTGCTGGACCAGGAAGGAATCGCCGTGCGCACCGGCCATCACTGCGCGCAGCCGGTCATGGAGCGCTTCGGCGTGCCCGCCACGGTGCGAGCCTCGCTGGCGTTTTACAATACCAAGCAGGAGATTAACGCCCTGGCGGCGGGCCTGGAGCACGTCAAGGCGATGTTTGCCTGAGGGAACTGAGGATTGGTGATTTGTGATTGGTGATTGAAGGGATTGGTGATTGGCGATTTGTGATTGGTGATTGAAAGGATTGACGATTGAGGATTGAGGATTGAGGCTGACGATGGAAGAAGCTTACGGTTGGAATTCGTTAATCACCAACCAGCAATCATTAATCACCAATGCCCTCAATCACCAATCACAAATCACAAATCACCAATTCTAGGGGGCCCATGTCGGAACTGACCAACCTCTATCAGGAAGTCATTCTCGATCACTGCAAGCGGCCGCGAAATTTCCACCCGATCGAGAATGCGGACCATCACGCCGATGGTTACAACCCTCTGTGCGGCGACAAGGTCACCATCTACCTGCGCCTGGTAGACGATCGCATTGCTGACATCAGCTTTCAGGGTTCCGGTTGCGCCATCTCCACGGCCTCCGCGTCGATCCTGACGGAAACACTGAAAGGCAAAACCCGGGCCGAAGCCGAAGCGCTTTTCCAAGCATTTCATAACCTGGTGACAGGCCGCTCTGTGAAATCCGCCGACGCGCCCGCGCTCGGCAAGTTGGCGGTTTTCTCCG
Organism: Terriglobia bacterium; assembly: GCA_050018435.1. GTDB lineage: Bacteria > Acidobacteriota > Terriglobia > UBA7540 > UBA7540 > Bog-366. The sequence continues at coordinate 7,308 of JBEKAD010000101.1, read as the reverse complement.
GCGTCGCCGAATTTCCCGTACGCGTCAAGTGCGCCTCCCTTGCCTGGCACACGCTGCGCAGCGCGCTGGAGGGCACTCCGGCCGTTGCCAGCTCGGAGTAATTGACCATTGGTGATTTGTGATTGGTGATTTGTGATTGAAGAGAGTTGAACGATGGTGATCAGTGATTGATGTCATTACTGATTGAACAGAGATACGGTTTGAAGTCATAGCCGGCAATCATCAATCTTCAATGGACAATCACAAATCACAAATCACCAATCACAAATGTTGGAGGGTCTGAATGCCTGAACCGAATTCACCGGCACCATCCCCTGCGGGGACAACGCTCAATGTGTCCGAAGTGGTGGCCCTCCATGACAAAATCATTGAGAGAGTGCGCACCTGCTACGACCCGGAAATCCCCGTAAACATTTATGATCTCGGCCTCATTTACAATGTGCAGGTGGAACCCACCGGTGACGTTCACGTGAAGATGACCTTGACCGCGCCCGGTTGCCCTGCCGCAGGCACGCTTCCCATCGAGGTTGAAGACAAGATCACAGTGATCCCGGGCGTTAAGAATGTCAAAGTGGACGTGGTCTGGGAGCCGCCCTGGGATAAAAACAAGATGTCGGAAGCCGCCAAATTACAATTGGGGTTCTTTTGAGATTGATAACGGGAAGAATTGCCGATTGCCGATTGTCGATTGTCGATTGACGATTGAAGAAACTGCCGATTGGCAACTTTCGATCGCCTAACCGTCCATTCAATGTTTCGAGGTTTTTCAATCGACAATCGACAATCGTCAATCGACAATTATTTCAATCACAAATCACCAATGATCAATTCTCCTCTCGCCGATTATCACGTTACGCAAGGAGCGACGCTCGCGGAGTATCACGGCGCGATAGTTCCCGCGCGATTCGCCGATCCCGCTGCGGAGAACCGCGCCGTGCGCACCGCTTCCGGGCTTTTCGATTTTTCTTTCCGCGCCAAGTTCCGGATGAAAGGCCGCGACCACGCGCGCCTGCTCCAGCGGCTGGTGAGCAACGACGTCAAGAAGCTCGCGCCCGGTCAGGGGACGTACGCCACGCTCCTCAACGCGCAAGGGCACATCGTGGTGGACTTGCGCTTGTACTGTGCCGAGGAATGCTTCCTGGTTGACACCGAGGCTGACTTGCGGGAGAAAGCCATCCAAAGTTTTCGCCGTTACATTATTGCCGACCAAGTTGAAGTTGAGCCGCTCGATCTATACGCCGTGGCGCTCCAGGGGCCACGGGCGCGGGGGCTGCTGGAGAAGACGCTGCACATCGACCTGCCGGCGATGCAGGAGTTTGACCACTTCGCAACCAATTACGCGGGCTTTCCCATCCGCGTGGTTCGCGCCTCGAGCACGGGTGAGGAAGGCTACGAAGTGTGGGTGAATGCGGCGGGAATGGAGGCCGTTTGGGGCGCGGCATGTGGCCAGGCGCCGACCTACGACATGCTCCCCTGTGGCTGCGAGGCGCTGGAGAGCCTGCGCATCGAAGCCGGCATTCCGCGCTACGGGAAGGAATTAGGTGAAGACGTGATTCCCCTCGAAGCGGGGCTTTGGAACGCGCTCAGCTTCAACAAGGGCTGCTACATCGGGCAGGAAATTGTGGAGCGCACCCGCAGCCGGGGCCATGTGAACTGGAAACTGATGGGTTTGATCGTGAACGCCGAACAGCCGCCCCAGCCGGGCGAGAAGGCTGTGGTGGAAGGAAGGGAAGTGGCGGAGGTTACCAGTTCCTGCGTATCCCCCACGCTCGGCAAGACGCTTGCCCTCGCGTACGTGCGCCGCGAGTTCTCCCAGCCCGGCGCTAAACTCACCTTCGCAAGCGGCGTTACGGCGGAAGTTGCGGCGCTGCCTTTCATCTCGCCCACGGCGAAATAAGAAGTGTAGCGCGGACCTGTTCTGTAGGTCCGCGGCTTTTCCTTGCCCATCAGGGACTTTGATTGCCGATTGACGATTGTCAATTGACGATTGAAAAGCCTCAAAACCGTTAATGATTGATCCTCAAACCGAGATTTGGGAACGCACGCTTGGGCAATCGAAAATCGTCAATCGACAATCGTCAATGGGAAAGTTGCAAGGCCATCAGCACGAATGAGGCGCCAATGACCAACACGGAAAGCACGGCCAGCGCATTCCAGAGGTTCTCGCTCGGGCGCGTAGCGGGTTCACCTTCCGGGATTAGGTAACCGAGCACGAGGCCGCTTGCCAAGCCACCGAAGTGGGCGGCGTTATCAACGTTAAAAAAGATTCCAAAAATCGCAATGTAGATCACCCACTTCCAGAGCTGGCTGCGATATTCTTTTCCCAGATGTCCATGATGAAAGCTCGCGCCGATTAAGATTCCAATGAGTCCCATGATGGCGCCGGAGGCTCCCACCGAGATTCCGAAGGGGGACCACCAAAGGCTCAGCACGAATCCCGCCACCCCCGTCGCCAGGTAGAGCACCGTGAATTTAGTGGTGGAGAACAGGGTTTCCACTTCCGGCCCTAGATCCACCAGGCACCACATGTTCATTCCGATATGGAGCAGGCCGGTGTGCAGGAACATGGCCGTCACCAGCCGCCACCATTGACCGGCCAGGATGTAAGGAGCCTTGGAGCCCAGTCGCAGCAGCACACCTCCGTCGATGCCGCCCATGGAGGGCGCTCCGTACAACTGCGCGGCCTCAGTATTCTGCGTCATATACCAGGCAATGGCATAGAGCGCGAGGTTGGCGACGACCATCACGGAGCTGGCGGTAGTAGGAATCGGGATCACGCCCATGATGCGGCCGGGCGTGCTGCTGCTACCGCGGGCCCGCACGGGGCCGGTGGCCTCGCCGCAGAGGGGGCATGTCTTGGCATCCCGGTCGATCAGGGCTCGGCAGTGCGGGCACATGCGGACGGTACTGCTGGGCGCGCTTTCCTGCCCGCCCAGGGACGAGGAGAAAACCTTCTTGAGCCGCTGCCACTGGAACCAAAATTTTGGAGGTAGGGACATGCTTAATTCCGAAGTCCGGATTCCGGAGTCCGAAGTCCGGGGTTCGAGGTCCGAAGTTCGTGCTGGAGCCGCAAATCTAGACGTATCGTCATTTCCATCCTTATCTTGACGGAATACTCATCTTGATTATATCTGACAGCGTGCTGGAAAACTGCGGAAACTATCGGTTGACCGCGCCGCAGGCCTCTTGCGTGCAATTGCGCCAACTCCTGCTTTGTTTTTGACCCCGGACTTGGGACTCCGGACCTCGGACTATCTTTCCAGGAATTTCATTTGTAGCGCGCCCGCAGCTTGGCTAGAATAATCACCATATGGTTGGAGCTGGATCATGAAATTCGAAGATGCAGGGCGCGCCATAGATCGCGAATTCGACAAGCTGCGGAAGTTTTTTAATAACGAAGTCCGTCCCGAAACTAAGAAAGAGACGGCGGAGTTCCTAAGAAAGTCCGCAGACCGACTGACGAAAATGGCAGAGCGATTGGAAAAGGAAAAGGCACAACCCTGACCCCGTGCTGAGCCACGTTACGGAAGGACCGCTCGGAAGATGGCATTCTCCCGCTGCCCGGATCGGCGTGGCGATGGCGATGCTTTTCTGCGCCACGGGCTGCCTGCATCGCCACAAAGCGACTGCTCCTTCTGCTCGCAGAACACCCCCGCCGGCTCCTACCACGACGGCGCCGCCATCCCCGCGCGCCCCGGCGGCTCCGGCCGCGCCCATCGTTCAGGGGGAAGAGGGCATCGCTTCCTGGTACGGCCATCCCTATCACGGACGTCGCTCGGCGAGCGGCGAGATTTACAATATGTACGCCATGACGGCGGCGCATCGGACCTTGCCGTTTGGCACCGAGGTGCGCGTCCACGACCTCGAGAACGGCCGCGACGTGGACGTGCGAATCAACGACCGCGGGCCGTTTGTGGAGGGCCGCATTATTGATCTCTCCTGTGCCGCGGCGCAGGCCATGGGGATGCCCGGCCTGGCGCGGGTGCGGCTGGAAATCCTGGGACTCGGCTCGACTATAGGACCCGCCGTCTTTGCCGTGCAGGTCGGCGCTTTTCGCGACCCGGCCAATGCTGACCGCTTGAAGGCCCTGATCGAGGCGAGCTATGGGCCGGTGGTGATCCAGAGTTTCGACCGCGGTGACGGCCTCTTCTACCGCGTGCGCGTGGGCCACGAAAGTACCGAGGGTGCGGCGCGCGATTTGGCGGAAAAGCTGCGCAGCGCGAATTTGGCGGCGGCAACTTTTGTCGTCAGGGTGAACTAATCGTGGATTGCCTCTTCTGCCGAATCATCGACCGCAAGGTCCCCGCTAAAATCGTTCATGAGGACGAGCGCGCCGTGGCGATTGAAGACATTCACCCGCAAGCGCCGGTCCACCTGCTGGTGCTTCCACGAAAGCACCTCCCCTCGCTGCGGGAGGCCCTTGCCGAAGACGAGGCGTTGCTGGGCCATCTTCTTCTTGTGGCGGCTCAACTGGCGCGTGAGAGGGGACTGGAATCGAGGGGGTACCGCACCGTGATCAACAACGGCACATGGGCGGGGCAATCGGTGTTCCACCTGCATGTCCACGTGCTGGGAAGCCGCACCTTTCACTGGCCGCCGGGATAATGGCATTTTGGATTTTCGATTTTGGATTGGGGAGTCCAACACCGTGCCTTCGCGGTTTTGACAAATCCTTCGTCAGCGCACCACGGCCAGCAAATTTTCCTCATCAATCACCACGCGCAGGGGTTTTCGCGGCGCGGTGAATTTGAAGTGAGCCCCCTCGGCGCTCACCACCACCTGTCCCAGCGTGATCCGCTTGTCCCGGGCATAAAGAGCGACCACCCGGAGCGGCATCTCAAAATCTTCGGGAACATCGCTCTGCGTGATGGCCCCTTGTACAACATATTGGCCGGTGGCAAGCGCGCGAACCTCCGTCTTGAGAGTGTAAGCCGGGATTCCCGTGTCGTAGACCCACTCGTTAAAGAACCAATCGAGCTTGTGGTTATGTTCGAGGTCACTCTCCGCGGTCATGTACTTTTCCGCGTGGTGAATGAAATCTTCGGTGCAGACGGACTGGCCTTGGTAATGGGTGACGAAGTCGCGCAGCATGTGGAAAAAGCGGGCGTCCGAACCCGTCTTCGGATCGGTCATTAATCCCCGCAGCATGTGAAGAACCCAGCAGGCCTTCTTGTAAACGATGTTGGAGTATCCCTCCGGATCCAGGGAGCTGGAAAGCCTTTTGCCGAGCCAAATGGGACCACCCGACTCGACAGTCGCGCCCTCGCTGGTTTTGGCCAGCAAATCGTCCTTGTAGAGATGCAGCAGATCGCGGAACTGGCGGCTGCCATCCTTGCCCTGCGCCAGGAAAAGGGCCGCCGCGTAACTGGCGAGTCCTTCCGAAAGCCACTGATCGCGATAGGTCTGCCAACCCAGGAGATTTCCCCACCACTGATGAGCAATTTCATGCGCGATGATGACCGGCCCCAGCGGGTCACCCCCTCCCTTGTTCATGCCCAACTCTGACCGTTCGGTTTTGGAAAGGAAGGAAAGGGTGGGCAGATACACAAGTTCCGGCCACCCTTGGCCAAAGTTCCCCGGAATTTGCGAGATGGCCAAGCGGGGATAAGGATAGGGACCGAACAGGCTGGCGTAATATTGCACGGCCTGCGAGGCGATGTCGGCAACGTTGCCAAGCAGGGCGGAGGGCGTGAGAGGCAACGGCTCCACGTGGGCGGGATCGATCACTGTCCGGCGCGGTCCGGCAATGCCCAAGGGCACGGCCGGCTCCGCGTCATGCCGTTTTTCCAGCGAGCTTTCTGCTTCTCGTGTGGCATAAACCGTGACGCGCGTCTTGCCCACGCTCCGCTCCACCAAGGTGTAGGGGCCCAGGTTAAAGCCAGCCACGCGGAAAACGCCGTCCGACCGCCAGCGGCTCTCCGACCAATCCTCTGACGTTTTCTCCTCGACGCGGGCGCCGGTGGCTACCAGCACCAGTTTTCGCGGGTAGTGAAAGGTCATGTCGTACTGACTGGGAAGGCCGATATCGATGTTGGGGTACCAGCTTCCCCGCGCACCGACGTACAGCACTCCGTTCCCGACGTCAGCGATGACGTTGCCGTGATACCTGAAAACCAAGCGAAAGCGATCGCCCGCCGGGTAGGGGTGGGGGAGTACGACTTCGATGTGATTGTAAGCGCGCGCCTGCGCCGGGTCCCCGGCCGGCGTTTGACCCCCGATCACCGTGATACTGCGCCCGCGATCGTCCTCGACTCCCGTGACCGCGAGCCAGCGTGAGAGCCCAAAGGAGATGACGCGATCTCGCGCCGAACGGGATTCGAGTTGAATCTCCGCCCGGCCTTCCAGCCTGTGGTCGGGATGGATGCGAACGTCCAGGGTGTATGCCAGGGCCCTGGCCGTAACATCCAACGACGCAGCCGGGTCGGCCTGCGAACTGTGCGTTGGGAAGGAACTCCAGATATCGGTGAAGGCCTGGGCACCAACCTTGCGCAATGAGCTAATGGAGAAGGGCTCCGCCAGTCGCTCGTCGTCCACTATCTCGAACACTCCCAGGCCCTCTCCCTTCACACGGGCGTAAAAGTAAGGATGGCTGCGATCGCCGAGCAGATCGGTGAGGATGCGCGCGGAGGTTTCAAAATCCAGCGCCTGCGCCACAGCCGCCCACCTTTCTACCAGGGGGCCGGGCTGCTCGGGATCATCCGGATCAGGCTGGCGCGACGCCGCCAGCAATTCTTGGGCAGTCTGGTCCGTGAAACGCATGTAAACGGAATCGACCTTCTCCTCCAGGATGGGCGCCCGCGTGAACTGCGCAAGGTTCCGTTTCTCGGCTCGGTCGGGCGGGATCATCAAGACTTCACCTTCCCCCCAGAAAACGGCCCCTGTGACCTTGCCCTGCACCGGAGTCATGAAAGCAATGAAGCCGCGATTAAGATACAGGTTCATCCGCGCGCGCGTAATGTGGGCGTCGCGGATCACATAGACTTGGGTGCGATCCAAGGTGACGCGCTCCAACTGCTTCAACAGTTCGAGCGGCTCGGGGGGCTGTTGCGCGGCGCTGGGGGCAGCGTGAAGAGAGCAAGCGAGCAACCAGAACGCGGGTAGCGCGAACCTGCGAGTCATCCGGGTAAGTTGCCCAGCAGAAAATTTCGCGAGTCTCATTTCACGCCCTTCAATAATTCCACCCCTTAACCCCCTTGTTAGCACCACCCCGGCGCTCGGCGCGCCACCCCTCCTCCTCTGAGGAGGGGAGTACCTTAACGACTCCCCTCTTGATTCAGGAGGGGTGGTGCCTTGGGCGCCGGGGCGGTG
>JBEKAD010000100.1:0-11472 GCA_050018435.1 Terriglobia bacterium | reverse complement strand
CAGGTGCCAAGCCACCGAGTCACCATGCTGGTCCAGGAACGCGGAATCGATTTTGAGCCCACGGATGACTACCTTCAGGAAGTCCGCTTGGCTGGCGGCGAGGACGAACTAATTAGCGCGCTTAAGAGCGCGAAGGTGACGAAGCCCGCGACCGTTGATCCGGCGGCTGAGGCTCGGCAGGCCAGGGTTCGGCAACACGTGGCACGCGGGGCAGAATTCTTTCAGAAGCGCCAGTATGCGCAAGCTGAGCAGGAATATCGGGCGGCCTTGCTGCTTGACTCTCAAAACGCCGACCTTTACGTGGTCCTGGCTTATGTCCTGAATCAGCAGGAAAAGTGGGACGATGCTGCGGCTGCCGCCCGCGAAGCCCTGCGCCTGAACCCCAATAATGCTGATGCGCACGCCTTCCTTGGCGTCGCGCTCGGACACAAGGACGACTGGGATGAAGCGATCACGGAAAACCGTGAGGCGCTGCGCCTGAACCCCAATGATGAATTCGCGCACGCTAACCTCGGCGTCGCGCTCGGGAAAAAGGGCGACTGGGACGGTGAGATCGCGGAAGAAGGCGAGGCGCTGCGCCTGAACCCTAATTATGAATTCGCGCACGCTAACTTCGGCTCCGCACTCGGAAACAAGGGCGACTGGGTTGGAGCGATTGTGAAGTACCGTGAGGCACTGCGCCTGAACCCCAATGATGCCCTTGCGCACGTCAGGCTCGGCTTCGCGCTCGAAAACAAGGGCGACCCGGATGGAGCGATCGTGGAATACCGCGAAGCTCTACGCCTGAACCCCAATAATACCCTTAGTGCCTTTGCGCACGGCCATCTCGGCTTCGTGCTGGCAAGCAAGGGCGATGCGGACGGCGCAATCGCGGAGTATCGCGAAGCCCTGCGCTTTAACCCCAATGACGCCGAGGCCCACAACAACCTCGGCATCGCACTCGGAGGGAAAGGCGACCCGGACGGAGAGATAGCGGAATATCGCGCGGCACTGCGCTCGAACCCCGCTTACGACAAAGCGCATAGCAACCTCGGGACTGCACTCGGACAAAGGGGCGACTCGGACGGGGCGATCGCGGAGTACCGCCAGGCGCTGCGCTTGAATCCCAGCGATTTCGCGGCGCACCACAACCTCGGCCGTGCGCTCCACCAAAGGGGCGACTCGGACGGGGCGATCGCGGAGTACCACGAGGCGCTGCGCCTGAACCCCAATTATGGCGAGGCGCACAACAACGTAGGTCTTGCGCTCAAAAACAAGGGCGACCTGGACGGTGCGATCGCGGAATATCGCGAGGCGCTACGCTTGAACCCCAATAATGACGCGGCGCACGTCAACCTCGGCGCCGCGCTCGGAGGTAAGGGCGACTGGGATGGAATGATTGCTGAAGAACGCGAGGCGTTGCGCTTAAACCCCAACAATGATATGGCACACGCCGGCCTCGGCCTCGCACTGGAGCAGAAAGGCGACCTGCGGGGGGCTCTCGAAGAATACCGCGCGGCCTACATGCTTAACCCCAAGGACGCGTTCTATAAGCAGAATTACGAGCGTCTGTTGCAGCCGTTGTCTCAAGTTGCGGAAGCAACGGCGACGGATATTTCCGGAGAATGGAAGAGCCTCACAAGCGGATCGACATTCAGGGTGCGGCTCCAAGAGGGGCACGCATACATCGAACGCCTTTTCTCGGATGAACAGCGTGCAGCGGGGGCTTTCCAGATGTGTGACCTGAAGATGGAGGATGGCCGATACCACGGAGCTTGCAGCATCCAATTTCCTGTAACTTGGACCAACTCATTCGGGCAGACACAGAAGGTATGCACGTTCCAACTACAAAGGGTCATTGCGAAGTACACCCCGACCCGAGTCGAGGGTAGCATGGAGGAAATAAAACCCATCGGAGAGTGGTCCTTCAGGGACTACAGGGACTGTGGCAAACGACTTAAACCTGAACCGAAGGGCTTTGTCTGGATTAGACCCAACTGAGAAAGCAAGGCTCTTCTTACCGTTCACACCTAAGGGCCGCGGACCTACAAAACAGGTCCAAGCTACTCGCTAGAGAAGGAATGCTCGGTAACGAGTTAGTTCGGAAATCCGAACAGGAATCGCATAGCCATTATTTCTTACTAACTGATTGCCCTGATCGAGAGTCGTTGAAGAGACCCAAGGCGTAAAAACAATTCCAGTTACGAGCCCTTGCAAGTCCACCCTTCGCCTGTGGCCATCCAATACGCGGTCCGGCGGTGGAGGGGTAAGCGGACGCGAATGTGCTCGATTGTCAGAGTCGAAGTGCCGGTTAATGCCTGCAAGCGGATCCGTGATCCACAACAACGCCCTGACCTCCCGCTCGTGTGCAAACTCTGTTCGCTTAGTGAATATGAAGCGGAGCACATTCCAGCCTCTTAGATGATCCGACCCGTAGCGGACTAGGCCTAAATATGCCCGGTCACCGATTCCATCGAGTGCAGACTTCAGTAGCCGATACCGTGAACAGACGGCCACTCCACCGTCGCCGTATTGCTTCCACATTTCGCATGTTTCGTCGCGGAATAGATGCCAGCAGCTAATATAAAAGCCTTCGCGGAACTGTGCGACAGACCCAATGGCATGATCTAGTTCTTGTCTGTCCCGCACGTCCAGGGAATTCAGGCCGGGCTTGGGCAGGTATTCTTCGGGGGGCAACCCCTCGCGGTCATCATTATCGTGGAACCGGTCGGCACGACAGAAGTACAGCTCCCCCGTGTTCATCAAGTCGCGGAACTTCTCCAGGTTCATGAAGCGCCAAATCACCGCATCCTGATTTTCCGGCTCAAGCTGGTCGGGATAGGTTTCTACTGCCATAACGTAAGGATATCAGATTCCCCTCTTCTTGGCCCCCGTGCTGCAAAGGACTCTTTTTGAAACAGCATGTTAACGATTCATCCAGTGTGTGCGCCAAGGGTGTGCTTCAGAGTCAGGCGCTTCGTAAGGGAATTTTGCGCGGTTCTTTATGAGGACATCCCATATGTGCGGGGGGACCTCAACGGTTATATCCCTGAGGACGGCGGGAGGCTTTCGGGTCGTCGGTACAACGAAGCCTTTTGCAATAAGGGTCGCCGCTTGTTCACCATCTCGCAAAACCTCGAAAACCCTTTGTTGCTTAGCCAGAAGATAGGCGATGATCTTACGCTCTTTGGGTATGAGGTAGTCGAGTTCCCTTTGAATTCGCTTTTTATCGCGATACTGATGGAACATCTCGGCGAGATGCTGCCGCAGGCCTCCGCTCGCGTTCCAAATACGGGCCACCAGGCTGGTAAGGGCAAGGCATGTGCAGAGAACTGTGACGATCAAGGCTGAAACCACCACACCAGCCGGAAGGAACATAAGGTCGCGTGCGTGAATATAAAGGAGTATCCCCCCGGCGGCGGCAAAAGGAACGGTAATCCTTGGTGTTAGCGCTTTTAGTGTTGTGCCGAGATTTTCAGTGAAAGATTTGAAATCGAACATGCGTTTCGCGGTGCTTCATCAGTTGTTGGCGTTATCGGGCAACACTTCATATTTCAGGATGGAGAACTGTTGCATAACCCGGTCGGTGCCGTCGCCCTCAGTTATTGATAACGTCTCGCCCGGCATCTCGTACACATCGACAAATTCCTGGCGCTTTCCCTCGGGCGGAAGTGGATTCGGAATTATCATGCGCCCAACCTGAAGATGACAGGCTTCAGGGCCGGTGACGGACCCATGGTCACCCCATGTGTACGAAGAGCAGACGACTGTGAGGCGTTTTGTCAGGTATTTGCCGTCAAACGTGCCAGTTCGAAGGATGGTCCAGCGGTGTGTTGGTGCATCGTAGGCGACAACGCGATATCCTTCCGGCTCCCGCTTTTTCGAGCAGCCGAGAGTTAACATAAGAAGGGCGAGAAGCGTTGGCGTTAGCTTCTTCGCAATGTTCATCATCAGTGGACGTTGCTGCCGCCGAACCTTAGCCCCCCGGCTTGTCATCGTTCTCACTCGCGCTATTTTTTATGATCCGGAATTTCCGTTTTCATTTTCCGGTCGAGCTGTAACGTACACCCGACCGCCTATGAATGCAACGTCCAGTCGAGCGGGTAGCGGCCACGGTCAGCGCTCTCGTGACCGTGGGCCTTTCCTATGATGACAAACCCAGGGTCAATTCCAGCCGCTTGAGCTTGATGCGGTCGGCGTGAACCTGTGCCAGGTCGTAGTGCGCCTGCTGGGTGAGCCAGCTTTCGGCGCTGCCTCCGAAAACCTTCGACAGCCGCACGGCCATTTCGGGAGAAATCCCGCGCTTCTCGTTCACCAGTTCCGACAGGGTCGTGCGCGTGACTCCGAGCGCGGCGGCGGTAGCCGTGATCGCCAAGCCCAAAGGCTCAATACACTGGCGCCGCACCAAGCCGCCGGGATGGGGTGGATTCTTCATCGGCATGGTTCCGTCTCCTCCTAAGCCCCAAAGGGGCGACCTATTACAGCCCAGGCCAACGGCCTGGGTCAACGGATTGTTTCCCGCGCCGAGCCCTGAAAGGGCGATCTACGGAACCCATCGGTCCGTCCCATAGATCGCGATGAAAATGCCGATTGGAAGGTGATGGAGGCAACGGTTAGCGCGCCCCTTCAGGGCTTGCGGATGGAAATAGGTTGGGTTTCCCTGACCCAGGCCGCTGGCCTGGGCTGTGTTAGGTCGCCCCTTTGGGGCTGGGAAGCAAGGGCCCACGAGGGGTGCCCCTACGCTTCCTGGTTCGGCGGCAATGTACACGGAGGGGACGGTCCGTCGGTTGACGGATCCCCCTACGGCGAAAGGCCTTGCGGACGTCGGGGTCCACGTGATTCCTTTCGCCCCTGACGGGGCTCGGGCCGGGTGGGGTGCCATTTCCCCCACGGCTGGGAAGCTGTGAAAAAATGAACAATCTCACGCAAAGGCGCCAAGACGCAAAGAAGCGCAAAGGAGAACTCCTTTGTTTGCTTGGCGACCCTTTGCGTCTTGGCGTCTCCGATTTCTGGAGTCCGTTGGACTCCATCGGAGTCCTGTAATCGGACTTGGCGTGAGTTGTTTTTGCTCTTTAATCAATTTTTTCACACCTTCCAGCGCCATGGGCTACCATCTTCCACCCACGACGCGGGCTACCACGCTGAGCAAGTAGGCGCGAAATAGTTTTTGACATCGCCTATCGAATAAGCTACTATCGACGTGAGTACCGGCATCCTGCCGGCGCCTGGCGCCTCTCGGATTCTCCCTACCACGAGAGGACAAAATACCGAGAGGACGGGAAGGCAGTCGTCAGCAGTTAGTTGTCAGTCGTCAGTAACCGCTCGTTCCCGCGCGGTGGCGCGAGGCATCACTGAAAGCTGATGACTGAAGACTGAGCACCGAGTACCGAGGAGGGTTCGTCTCCACGTGGAGGGAGAGAAGATGACCACTAAGGCACAAAGGCACCAAGATGGAAGATTCCAATATTCGTCAGGATTGTCGAACCATCGGTGGTGGTACAGGATGTAGAGGCGGCTTTACGCCGCCATCGGGGTTTGAAAATAATCGAAATATGGCGGGGTAAACCCGCCGCTACAAAGGCTGCGGCTCTCCACGATGTATTAGAAACAAAAGGGGTTAGCTACGAATGGCGAAAACCTTTCAAATGCCTATGTCATTGAAATTAAGATTGTTAGCTGATTTCGCGGTGGCGCGGGTACCGCGGCTCTCCACGATGTGTCAGAAACAAAAGGGGTTAGCGTGGAATGGCGAAAAACTTTCTGCAATCTATGTCATTGAAATTAAGATGGTTAGCTGATTCCGCGGTGGCGCGGGCCTCTAAAAAAATTCCCCCGAAAATCCGCGAGCGAAGCCTGAAAGTTATTGAAAACACAGGGAGCAAAGGATGTCGGTTTTCGGGCTCTCCATTATGTTGATGAAAAGAAAAGGGGTTATAGCTATCTCTCCATTATGTTGATGAAAAGAAAGGGAGTTATTGAAGGGAAGTGGCGAGTGACTAGTGGCTAGTGGCTAGCAGGAAAGGCTATGAAGGACAGTGGCGTGTGGCTAGAAAAGGCCAAAGCGAAGGGCAGAAAGGCGGGCAGGGCGAGATCCTTCGCAAGGCTCAGGACGACAGCGCCTGTGAGTGTTTCCGCCGCCTCTTTAGGGAAACTTGAAGACAATCATGCTTTCCGGTTATCCGCCTGCCGGGGTGCGGGGAGCAAACAACCTCCCCTCCTCATTTTCCCATCTAACCGGGAAGCAAAAGCGTGTCAAAATCAGCAATCCCCCCACGCGCTTTGCCGGATGGAAGAGGGTGCGGGGGAGGAACCGGAAATTCGGCGGGACGCAGGTCAACTTTCAACTCGCCCCTATGACCGGAGATGCGGAATAACGATGATGAAACATTCGGTAAAACCGGCGGCGCAACGTTGCGCCAATGACTTCACGCGACGATCCGTCGTTTGGCGAAGACTCGGTCTTGTCCTTTTGCTGGCGCCACTCTTCCTGGCGGATCAGCCGCTCAGGAGCCAGCAAGCGACGGCGGGGCAAGGACAGGGGCCGCCCATCACCGTACACGTGAAAGTGGTCAACGTGCTCGCCACCGTGCGGGATAAGAAGGGCGCGATCGTCCGCAACTTGAACCAGGATGATTTCGAGCTGAAAGAAGATGACCGTCCGCAAACGATTCGCTACTTCGCGCATGAAACCGATCTTCCCCTGACCCTCGGGCTGCTGGTCGATACCAGCCTCAGCCAGCGGCGCGTTCTCGGCCAGGAACGCGACGCCAGCGCCACTTTTCTCGACCAGGTGCTGCGCGTCGACAAGGACCAAGCCTTCATCATTCACTTTGACCGGGAAGTGGAACTCCTCCAGGACCTCACCTCCTCCCGGCAGAAATTGCAGGCAGCGCTGGGCCTCCTGCAAACACCGCAGCGTTCCGAGCAAGACCGCGGCGATTCGCCTGACTCTGGGCAGGGGGGGCAGCGCGGGGGGCCCGGCGGGCGGGGTCGGGGCGGATATGGAGGCGCTGGCACCACGCTTTACGATGCTATTTACTTGGCCTCCAACGAAATAATGGCGAAGCAGGGAGGGCGCAAGGCCCTGATTGTCCTTTCCGATGGAGTGGACCGCGGTAGCAAGAAAACCCTTGCCAGCGCCATCGAGGCGGCCCAACGCGCCGACACGTTGGTTTATTCCATCCTCTTCGCCGATGAGGAGGGATATGGCGGCGGAGGCTATGGCCGCCCGGGCATGGGAGGAAGAGGAGGTGGCATGGGGGGCGGCATGGGCCGGCGTGGCGGTGGGTATCCGCGTCCGCAAGCATCGCGACCGGACGGCAAGAAGATTCTCGAACGACTCTCCAAGGAAACGGGTGGGCGCTTTTTCGAGGCTTCCAAGAAGCACCCCATTGATGAAACCTTCAGCCAAATCCAGGAAGAACTGCGCAATCAATACAGCTTAGGATATACGCCTGACCCACCCAACGCCGGACTCGGGTATCACAAAATAACTCTGACCACGAAGAAGAAAGACCTTATCGTGCAAGCTCGCGATGGGTACTATGGAGGGCAATGACGAGATAAGGTGTCAGGTGTTAGGTGTTAGGTACTAGGTGCGAGGTGGTTTTTTTAGCGGGCTTTCAGCTAAAGGTGAGGACTGATCGCTGACCGCCACAATTGCAACACCATGTGCTCGTTGTCGAGATAGCGGCCGCCGACCTTCAGGCCGCGAGGCTCCAATCCGTACGGTTCGAAGCCGAGCGAGCGATAAAGAGCGCTCGCAGCTTCTTGCCCACTTACGACGGTCAGGGACACTTGCTCCACGCCCCGGCAGGCTTTGATTCTCTCCAGCAGGGCGACAAGCAACGCCCGCCCAATGCCCTGCCCGCGGCAACTCTCGCGCACATAGACGCCCCAGATCCTTCCCTTGTGCCGCGCCTTGGCGATTGGATAGCGGAAGAACCCCGCCATGCCCACCAGTTGGCCTTCATGGAAAGCGCCGAAGACGAAGTTATCGTCAGGATTCGTCCCCAGGCGTTCGGCGGCCAACTCCACGGAGGTCTCGCGATGCTCCTCGGCGGCCTCGCCGAAGGACTGTGGTTCGCGCTCCAGGGCCTCGAGCCGCAAATGCCAATAGGCCTCGGCATCGTGTTTGGTCAGAAGTCGAATCTCAGTGGCAGCCATAAGAACAGACCGGGGTCCGGGGTCCGGACTCTTTCCCTCCACTCGCGCCGCGGGCGACTTTACTTCAGCGCACCCTCGATGGCGGCTTCCGCGACGGGCGCCAGCAATTCATATCCCCGCGCGTTGGGATGCAGGCCATCATCGGAGTAGCCCTCACGCAGCATGCCTTTGTCGTCCACCAGCGCCGTGTAGTAGTCCGCAACCTGGGCGTGGACATCCCGCGCATAGCTCTCGATCCAATGATTGAGGTTCACGATATCCGCGGGCGGCCGGCGATCGGTCTGTTTCGCCTTGGTGTAGTCGCTGACGGGAGTGAGCAAACAGAGGATGATCTTGATGTTGTGGCTCCCGGCCAGCTCGCACATGGCGCGAATGTTGTCTTCCACCATCGCCAGCGTCTCCGGACCCGTGTTGCGGGCGATGTCGTTGGTGCCTGCCAATAAAATAAATGCCGCGGGGTGGAGGTGGACTACATCAGGATACATGCGCACGAGCATCTGCATGGTGGTTTGTCCACTGATACCACGGTTCACGTAAGGTTTTCCCGGAAAGTATTTCGCCAGAGGCCATCCGTCGGTTATCGAATCGCCCAGGAACACCACGCGGCCCTCCACGGCTGGCGAGCTTTCGAGCCGCAAGTTATCCTGGTGGTAGCGGCCCAATTGATTCCAGTCCTGGAGTTGGTCCGCCAATAGGGCCGCAGCCCACCGCAGGCAGCACGGCGCCGGCGGCGGATTGAAATCCTGCACGAATTGCGCCCGCACCGAAAAAGGCAGGCATAGGCTCAGGCACAGGCCGACGATGATCTTCTTCACATTGTTCATAGCTCCCTCCCTTGCCCGTGTTATATCCGAGTTCAGGAAAGCCGTCAAAGAGATACTCCCCGGCCATGTTCCGTCCCCCTTGCTCAGCGCGACTAATCCACCTAAGATACGGTTACCCGGGATAGTCGTTCGTCTCCAGCAACGGGTTATTTCAGGAGGGGCGCTTGGCGCCCAGCGCAGCTATGCCTCAAAAGGGGGAGTAACATGGTACGAGGGTTTGGAACTTGCAATCTTATAGGACTGGTTCTCGGAGTCATCCTGTTCGGATTGATGTCCATGTCAAACGCTGACGAAGAATCATCGGCAAAGCAGCCTCCGACGGTAGCGGAGGCGGAAGCCTTCATCAAGAACGCTGAAACCAAGCTGCTTGAACTCAGTGTGAACGCCAGCCGCGCCGACTGGGTGAAGACTACGTACATCACCGACGACACAATTGCCTTGGCGGCCCAGGCCGACGAGCGTGCCATCGCTGCGCAGGTTGAGTTCGCGAAGCAGGCTACTCGCTTCGACAGCCTGAAATTGCCCGCCGACCTGGCTCGTAAGATAAAGCTTCTGAAGGTTTCCCTGGTGCTCCCCACTCCGGCCGATTCCCACGAGAGTGCGGAGATCACCGAGATTGCCTCGCGCATGGAGGGCGTTTACGGCAAGGGTAAGTGGTGTCCACCCGGCAAAGACAAAAGCCTGGATATCGAAGACCTGACACGTCTAATGGCTACCAGCCGCGACCCCAACGAACTGCGCGATGCTTGGGCGGGCTGGCACCTGATTGCGCGGCCCATGCGCAAGGATTTTGTGCGCTTCGTTGAGCTCTCGAATCAGGGGGCGCGGGAACTGGGATTCAAAGACACCGGCGCGCTATGGCGCTCGAAGTACGACATGCCTCCGGATGACTTTGCGCGGGAATTGGACCGGCTGTGGGAGCAGGTGCGCCCGCTTTACTTGCAGCTCCACGCCTACGTGCGTTGGAAGTTGCGTGAGAAATACGGCGACCAGGTGGTTCCCGCCCACGGGCCCATACGCGCCGACTTGCTGGGCAATCTGTGGGCGCAAACCTGGGACAACGTCTATCCCCTGGTCGCGCCGCCGAATGCCGATCCGGGCTACGACCTGACGCAAATATTGAAGAGTCGCAACACCGACGCCCTCGGCATGGTCCGTTACGGCGAGCGCTTCTTCACGTCGCTCGGCTTCGCGCCCCTGCCGCAGACGTTTTGGGAACGATCGATGTTCGTCAAACCACGCGACCGCGACGTGGTATGCCACGCCAGCGCCTGGGATGTGGACTTCGATCAAGACCTGCGCGTGAAAATGTGCATCGATATCACCTCCGAGTATTTCTCCACCATTCATCACGAACTGGGACACAACTTCTATCAGCGGGCCTACCGCCCCCAGCCTTACCTATTTCGCGATAGCGCCAATGACGGTTTCCACGAGGCCATCGGCGACACCATCGCGCTCTCCATCACGCCGCAATATCTGGTGAAACTCGGGCTGCTCGGCCAAGCTCCTGACCCCTCCAAGGACCTGGGTCTGCTCATGCAAAAGGCGCTGGAAAAAATCGCCTTCTTGCCCTTTGGACTTCTCATCGATCAATGGCGATGGAAGGTCTTTTCCGGTGAGATCATGCCCGCGCAGTGCAACCACGCCTGGTGGGCCTTGCGATTGAAGTACCAGGGCGTTGCCCCGCCCACGCCGCGCAGCGAGGAGGACTTCGACCCCGGAGCAAAATACCACGTGGCAGCGAACGTTCCCTACACCCGCTATTTCCTGGCGGACATCCTGCAATTCCAGTTTCATCGCGCTCTGGCGAAAACGGCTGGTTGCTCTGAGCCGCTCAATCGCTGCTCGATCTACGATAACAAGGAAGCGGGCGCGCGTCTGGCCAAGATGCTCGAAATGGGCCAAAGCCGCCCGTGGCCCGACGCCCTCGAGGCCCTAACCGGCCAGCGGCAAATGGACGCCACGGCCATCCGTGACTACTTCGCCCCGCTGGAAAAGTGGCTGGAGGAGCAGAACCGGGGTAAGCCGCTGGGGTGGTAGAAAGCAGTAGGCACAAGGCACTAAGCAGTAGGCAGCGAGCGGCGGCACTGGCAGCAGTATTGGTCAAGAGAACGTTCTCACCAACGGCGGCCAAGGCTTCTCCAGGCAGGAAGCTTCTACAGACCCGGCACTGGCGCGAGGCGCGCGAGGACTTCGGAGAGCACTTCGGCAGGAACCCGGCCCGCGAGTTGGGCGCGGCGTTCCTTCCAGTCAAGACTCTTGAGGTGGTCGGCCAAGACGACGCCTGTAACCACCAACCCTGGCGGCAGAGGGACTTCGAAAGGATAACCTTTGATGTGGCTCGTCACGGGACAGACCAGCGCGAGGCTGGTTTTAGCGTTGTAAGTTGCGGGAGATAACACCAGCGCTGGCCGGTGTCCGGACTGTTCCCTGCCCCGCTGGGGGTCGAAGCTGAGCCAGATCAAGTCACCTGCATCAGGCACGTAAGCGCGCGTCACCA
>JBEKAD010000099.1:0-11569 GCA_050018435.1 Terriglobia bacterium | reverse complement strand
GTTCTGGGGACGGCGAAAACACGAAACCTTTCGGCGAGGTCCGGGAATTCGGTGGCTTCAATGCCCTCGGCGCGGACAAGGTCGCTCTCGATGGCGAACTGGTAAGCCAGGCGCACGGCCGGCGGGCAATGGGGTCAGGTCGGTGTGGTAAACACTTGCAGGTGAAGCGGCTGGGTGAGTTGGGCGAGCTTCTCGCGGCTCTCGGGCTGTAATCCCGAATCCCCTTTCGAAACGGTCAGAATCCCGTCGAGCAGGGCCGCGAACTCGTACCCGGCGGGCAGGCCAAAAAAGCGAATGCCGTAGTCCTTCCCGTCGCGGATGACGGTGGCCGGGACTTTATCCACCGCATACTCGGCAACCTTTTCCTTGTCGATCAGAAAGTTATAGGTTTCGAGTGAGAGCTTGTCAGAAATTTGCGTAAGCTCCTCAAGCAACTGTTTGGCTTCCCGGCCGTATTCGAGATTCAACTCCTGGGTAAAATGAATCAGCTTGATGGGGTTTGTCATTCCCTTAAGTCTTTCGCGGATTTCCGCCACATCCGTATCGCGAAGCAGTCCCATGGGTTCTCCTCAAGAAATAGGGGACAGTGAACCGTGATTCGTGAATTACAAACCCCGCCACGCCCGCGGCACGATGGCGTTTTGTTTTGCTGTTCACTGTCCACTATTCACTGTTCACTGGTTTTCCCCCTCCGCGTCGAAGCCGAACTTCTTCATCTTATAGCGCAGCGCGTCGCGGGAAATATCCAGCAGTTTGGCGGCGTGGGTCTGATTGCCGGCGGTTTGTTTGAGCGCCAAGCCCACCAGTTCGCGCTCCACTTCCTCGAGCGAGGTGCCCTGCTTGGGCAGTTCCAGCACCGGAATCATTCTTCCCGAGGGAAGGGGCCGCCATGACGCCGCGATGTGGCTGACCATCACGGGATTATCCGGGGACTCCCCTCCCGGCACGCTCACGGGCATGGCGGCATCGTACCCTTGCGTCTGTCCGGTCACCTGGATCGGCAGGTAGGTGGGGCGAATGTAATCCGACTCCTCCAGGATCATGGCGCGCTCGATGGCGTTCTTCAATTCGCGCACATTTCCCGGCCAGTCGTATTGGAGCAGTAGTTCGCGGGTCTCTTGCGTGATGCCTTTCACGGTTTTCCGAAAACGGAAGTTGTAACGGTCGAGAAAGAACTCGACGAGGGGCAGGATATCTTCCTTGCGATGACGCAGAGGCGGAATGAAGATGGGGATAATACTGAGCCGGTAGAACAAGTCCTGACGGAAGGTTCCCTCCCGCACGCCCTGCTCCAGATCGCGATTGGAGGCGGCGATGACGCGGATATCCACCCCGATATCCTTCACGCCGCCGATGCGCCGGATGGTTTGATCCTCCAGCGCCCGCAGCAGTTTCGCCTGAAGATACGTGGACAACTCACCGATTTCGTCCAGGAAAAGCGTGCCGCCGTCGGCAACTTCGAACAGCCCTTTCTTCTGCGCCTTGGCGTCGGTAAAGGCGCCGCGCTCGTGCCCGAACAGCTCGGCTTCCATCAGGGTCTCAGGGATGGCCGAGCAGTTGATGGTTACGAAGGGCTTGTCGTTGCGAACGCTGTCGTAGTGAATGGCTTTAGCGACCAGGTCTTTTCCCGTACCGCTTTCGCCCTGGACGAGCACGGTGGAGGTTTCGCTCACCGCCACCTTGCGCACGAAGTTCATCAACTCCATCATGCGGGGAGATTTCCCCACCACTTCGTGGTAGCCGGACCGCTTGCGAACCTCGTCGCGCAGGCTGTCGCGTTCTGAGCGCAGGCGGGAGCGGTCGATGGCGTTGGCCAGGGTGATTTGCAGTTCATCGAAATCGAGCGGCTTCTTGATGAAGTCGAGCGCGCCCAGTTTGATGGCCGTCTTGATGTCATCGAGTTGCGGGTCGCCCGTAATCATGATGACAGGAATGGAAAGGTTGTTTTGCTTGATCTCGCGCAGGACTTCGATGCCGCTCAAATCCGGCAGGCGCACGTCCAGCAGAATGAGGTCAGGGGCTTCAGCGCGAATCTGCGCCAGTCCGCCGGTGCCGCTTTCGGCCTCGATGGCGGTGTAACCCCACTCTTCCAACTGCCGGCGCACGGACCAGCGGATCAGTTTTTCGTCATCGACGATCAGAACTTTTTCATTGGGCATAAACAATCCTCGGGGCTGGGCGCTGGGGGCTAGGGAAATGATGAATTATGAATTATGAAACACCGCGTACCTCGGCCCTCACCGACACCGGCCAAGTGGTCGAGCATTCAAAATTCACCATTCATAATTCATAATTGATTCAGTCCCTAATCCCGTATCCCGAGCATCTGCGCTTCCTCGACGGCCTCGCGCATCGGGAGGCGAATGATAAAGCGGCTCCCCTTAGTGACTTCGCTTTCTGCCGTAAGCGTCCCCCCGTGCTGGCTGATGATGCGCCGGCAAAGTGAAAGCCCCAATCCCGTACCGCCCCGCTTGGTGGTGTAGAAAGGCCGGAAGATCTTCTCGAGCTGCTCGCGCGAAATTCCCCCGCCCGTATCGCTGACAGACATTTCGATGTAATTGGGCCGATTCGGCGCGCCTGCGCCGCCCAGGACTCGGGCCTGGATCGTTATCTTACCCTCTTGGTCAAGCGCCTGGATACCATTGAGCACCAAATTCAGCAACACTTGGTGCAGTTGCTCGGGATCCATGCGGAAACGCGGGAGGGGCGAAGGGATTTGGATGGAGAACTCGACGTTCTTGCTGCCGATCTGCTGGCGAGCGAGCTGCAAGGTGTGTGCCACGGTGTCCTTCAAATCCGCCATGCCGAATTGCGGGGCCTTGGGACGCGCGTAAGTCAGTAGATCGTTCAACACTTTCTCAATGCGCCGCACCTCCTGCCGGAGGTCATCCAGGATTTCGCGGTCGGGGTGATCCTTGGGGAAATCCTTGCTGATAATCTCGATCGCGCCGGCGATGCCCGCCAGAGGGTTACGGATTTCATGCGCCACGCCGGCGGCCAGCTCCCCCATGGTCGCCAAGTGCTCCGCTTGCACCATTTCGGTATCGTGGACGCGCTGGCAGTGGTCGCAGAACTCCCGCCAGTTCTCGGTGAGCGAGCGAATTTCTTTTTCGAGCGCCAAAGTGCTGTTGGGAGGTGGTGTGATCTGAACCAGAGGGGGGTAGGTGGGGGCGATCTTGCTGATGGCTCCCCGTAAGTCGGTCAGAATTGCCCAAGACTGGCGCTCCTGGTAAATGACCATCCCCGTGGCGGCAGAGAGTGCAGCCAGCAGTGCCACCGCCAGCCCTACCGTGAGGGTCAGGCCGTGCCGATAGGCTTCCAGGCCCGCCAACCAAATGATTCCGGACAGCGAGGTCACCAGCACAACCAGGTTCTGGCGGAAGGTGGGCGGAAACCGCAAAAGACGTTTTAGCCGTTCCCTGTCCAATGTTATGACATTTCCCTTTCAGTGACACTCAGTGATTAATTTTACCACAAGGCAAACAACGTGGCCAGAAAGCCCGAAACCTGGTAGTGGTACAGTTTGATGTAGAGGCGGCTTTACGCCGCCAATTGGTCCGTCGGCTGACGGATAAACTCGCCGCTACAACATCAAACTGAACCACTGCCCGAAACCTTCTTCGAGGAGATGAAGCGGTACGTCGGCTTCAGCAAAGAGGATGCTCGCATGCTGCAAGCTGTCGGCGCGCGCCAAATAAGTTCTGATCAACGTCCTGAGTAATTCGGTGAAGTTCACTGACAAGGGATGGATCACGCTACGCGGACGGTCTTTCTCCGAGCGCGGTTTTGTGGAATTGAAAGTCCAGGATACGGGCATCGGCATTGCTCCGGTAAAGCAGCCGCACTTGTTCGAAAAGTTCCAGCAGTTGGACAGCACCTTCACTCGCCAGCAGGGCGGCAGCGGCTTGGGACTGGCGATCTGCCGTAGCTTGGTGGAAATGATGGACGGGCGCATTAAGCTTTGGAGCGCCGGCGTGGGTTGCGGGACCACGGTGACGTTCTCGCTTCCGGTGCGGCGGGAACAAGAAGACGCTGTGCACGTGAAGGGCAAAGAAGCCCTGGTGGCGGCTGGGGATGAGAGTGGGGTGAGAGTTCTCGTGGTCGATAACGATCCGGAATTCCGCCACTACTTCAAGACCCTGCTAGGAGTTGGTTGCCAGTATGAGAGGAACGAAGAAAGGAACGAATATGCCACAACTCGCGATCCATCCCGGAGAACATCTGGCCGAGGAATTGAAGGAACTCAACATGAGCGCCGCCGCGCTGGCCCGCCAGTTGCAGGTTCCCACCAATCGCATCACCCAGATTCTGAACGGACGCCGTGACATCACGGCCGACACGGCGTTGCGCCTGGCGCATTTCTTCGGCACCAGCGCCGAGTTCTGGATCAATCTGCAAAGCCTCTACGATCTGCGCCTCGCCCAGCAGCAAACCGGAAAAACCATCAAGGCCCTCCCCACCCTCAAGCGCATGACCGCCGTCCACGCCTAGACGCCGCGCGGATGCGGGCCTCGGGTTTCGGGCCTCGGGTTTCGGGCCTCGGGTCTTCCCTAACCCCTAATCCCTAGCTCCGGATCCCGAGTCCCGTGTCCCGAGTCTTGGGTTTCCCCCGATTCCCCAATCCCGAATCCCGAGTCCCGTGTCTCTTCGTGAGCGTGGATTGCCTGACTGAGTGCGCAGGGATGGGTGCCGCCGAACATGAGAGCCGTGCCGGCTCGCAATCGAGTTCAAGTTCTCTTTTCTAAAACGAAGAAGATGCGGTCAAGGATCTCGAAAGGATCATGCAGTGAGATTGGTATGCGGACGTCCTCAAGGCCCGGATGCAGGTGGCCGCGCGGCTCCACGAGTGAGTCTGGATGTGGCCCTTCGTTCAAGTCGAATCGAAGGTATTCTGGCGAGCTCTTGGCGGGAAGCTGGTAATGATATCTGAACGCTACAAGCTGCGATCCACGATCTACTTCTCGCAAGGTTAGGCCGAAGCTGAGGCGCGCGCCCGATTCGAAATGCAAATGCTCAGGGGTCGGACCCTTGTCAATTGTAGGCCCCAATTCAATGGACGCTACCCCGTTTGATTCGGGGACCAGCTTCAAGAGGTCGTAGGGATCATTCTTTGTACGCATCTTCTCGCAACGGCGGTACAGATATGCCCTGATTTCACTAAAGACAACACGCGGGGGAGCAAGCATTCGCTCCCCAATCTCCTTCTGCGTTCCGGAGTCCAGCGTCTCGGCACGACTGCGGGCACGTTCTAGTGTCACACCAAGTCTCCCCGGCCAAGAAGAACTAGCCATTCAACGAATTCAGGTTCGGGGGGCAGTTCCTTGGATTCGGCTCTCCGGACGATTTCCTCGTTGCTCAGCCCAAAGTATTGTACGAGTTCTTTGAGGCGCTCCCGCCGCTCTTCTTCCGTCATGATGCCGCCATCGGGGCCCGCGATGAAGATGCTTGCGCCAATTAAGCTGCGGATGTTCGGTGCTGATCCTGTGAGGTTTGCGACATCATTCGGGGCCAGCCAGAAGATCACGGGGCCGATACGTTCCAATGCGCTGCGCATTATGTCGAGACGGGACCATTTCTCCGGCGTTAGTTCGGCACCAGCAGATAGAACCACAGCATCATCGTTAGGCTGTTGCAAAGCCTCTCGTAGTCCCTCGAATGTGAAAGTGTCCAAGGGCACCACCCTGGTGGGCACTTGCAGGATTGAACGCAACTCAGTCTGCAATTCGTCCAACGCAAGGGCCCGGCTGCTAGGTGGGCTCAACACAGCGATCCACCCGTGTCCGCCCCGCATTTCCAATCGCCGGGCGATTTCGACAAAGGGTTGGCTTTCGAAATCAAGCACGTTTCGGCTCCGTCCTGGGGATGACTGACAGCAGAGCCGGGTGTACGCGGAAGTCCGTGGATGAATACTCCAAAACACGCCGAGTGAGGAGTAGCTCTACATTGGCGGCTTGGTCGACCTGGAACGATTTGGAACTTTCCAGATTGAGGAGCGTTTTAATGGCCTCCGGACCCAAGCCCCGCAGGTAACCGGTGCCAAGTTGATGAACGACCTTCTCGACGTCCGCAGCGGTGATGGAGTCACGATCCGAGACGTAAGCCTCCTCGGCTGCGTCCCGCGCCAGAGAAATCAAGTCTCGCAGAACCCCCCCGGAGTAATGGCAGATTGAGTCCGCATCTTGCTCACTCAGTAGCTCAGAGCCGCGACGTTTTTCCAAGACTGACCGCAGAGACCCATTGCGGGGATCGGCAGCGATCACAGAAAGATGATGAACTCTGTCAAAATGATCGGAGATTGATTGCCCGACCTCGGCCCCGAAGAGCGCCGAGAGGGGCGCGGTTGCCAAGATTGAAACCTTGAGTTCGCGGAACAATCTTAGGTCTTGATTTGCAACAGACAAGAACTTTGTGGGATCCAGCAACCGATCTAACCCGTCGAAGATGACCACAACATCCCTGTTGACCTCTCTTGCCACACTCAGAAATTCTTCAAGGGGCTGGCGAATTTCCCGAATGTCGCGAGCCAGAACAGGCTTCAACTTACCAGGAAGTTCTTCGGTTACAAAATGGCTCTGGAGTGCACCGTAGACGACCCCAAGATTCTCTAGGGGGTCCACCCTCCGTTTGACCTGCTTTCCGTACGCGTACTCGGTGACCTTACTGTAAGTTTCCTTTAGTTTCTCTGTTTTTTCGTTCACCAGCGGGCGCAGTGCCGGATCATTAAGCACGCTCCAGCCTAAGTGCACTCCAAAACTGGCAAGCAGTGAACCCGAATTCAAACTGGACAAATCCGTCTCCGCCGAGATGTCGATGTAGAGAGGTAGGGCATGGCCTTGCTCGCGCAACCACCGCTCACCCAGAAGCAGCTCTGTCGTTTTGCCAGAACCAACGCCCCCCACCAATAGCTGCTGACTGCCCGGCTCCAAGTCCGCGCGAGCGGCAAGATGCCGGAATAGAAAGCGATGTAAGTCTTCGCACACCAGTCCAGCCTCGATCACGCCACGGGCGGGAGCCGTAGGGTTAAAGCTCTGCATATAGGCGCGAAACCTATCACGCCGGAGGAGTTGGCTTCCCGGGGCTGAGACCGATTGCGACATGCGCTTAGTATAAGTGCACTCTTGGGGGCAAGCAAAGCAAATGAACGCTCAAGCCTGAATGCCTAATCGGAGCATTTTGTGGGTGGGCGCGCCAATACTCATTGTGAATTTCGCGTATAAGAGCAAGCGTAACTTGGCCCTGTTTTGTAGGCCCGCGGCTTTTCGTGCCCTCCCATGGAAATGAGACAATTTGAAATTAAGAGCCGCGGATCTTCAGAACAGGTCCGCGCTACAGTTGGCTTCGTAGGGCCGAACGGCGTTCGGCCAAGGGCCAGCGCCGCTGGCCCCTACACGTTTGGTTGCGGCTCCGCCGCGCTGCCCCCGCCCGCAGGATTGACCTTGCAAAAATGCCATGTGATGGCATAATTGCAAGGTGGTTCCTCGACTGGCTACAAACCGGCTCCGGAAGGCCTTGCAGCGCTTTCCTGCCGTCGCCTTGCTCGGCCCGCGACAGGTCGGCAAGACCACCCTGGCCACGAGTCTGGCGGAGGAGGAGGGCGATCGCGCCCTGTATCTCGACTTGGAGTTGCCGTCGGACCGCGCCAAACTGGCTGATCCGGAGCTCTACCTGGCCCGCCATGAAGACAAGCTGGTCATTCTGGATGAGATCCATCGCACCCCCGGCATCTTCCAGGTCCTGCGCGGCCTGATCGACCGTCGGCGGCGGAAGGGGATCAAAGCCGGCCAGTTCCTGGTGCTCGGCTCCGCCTCCATGGACCTGCTTCGCCAGTCTGCCGAAACGCTGGCGGGCCGCATTGCCTACCTGGAGCTCACACCCTTTACCGCCCCTGAGGTGGTCAAGAACCACACTGCGGCGGCGGACCGGCTCTGGGTACGGGGCGGATTCCCCGACAGCTTCCTGGCCCGCAGCGACGCAGCCAGCTTGGAGTGGCGGCGAGCGTTTATTCAGACGTACCTCGAGCGCGACATTCCGATGTTGGGACCCCGCATCCCGGCCGAAACGCTGCATCGCTTTTGGCAGATGTTGGCGCATGGGCAAGGGCAACTCTTTCATGCGGCGCCCTTGGCCTCCGGTCTCGGCATCAGCGGCCACACCGTGGCGCGCTACCTGGATGTTCTAACGGACCTGCTCCTGGTGCGCCGCTTGCAGCCCTGGGCAGGAAACCTCAAGAAACGCCTGGTGCGCTCTCCCAAGGTCTATGTGCGCGACAGCGGCCTGGTGCATACGCTGCTGGGCGTTCGCGACCAGGAGGAATTGTTGGGTCATCCCGTGGCGGGGCCAAGTTGGGAAGGCTTCGTCATAGAGAACTTGCTGTCGCAGGCGCCCCCCCCAACCACCGCCTGGTTCTACCGCAGCTCCGCGGGCGCGGAGATTGATTTGCTATTGGAGTTCGCGGCCGGGAATCGCCACGCCGTGGAGATCAAACGATCCCTTGGCGACCCGCGGCCGAGCAAAGGATTTCATTTAGCGTGCGACGATCTGATGGTGCGGGGACGCTGGGTTGTGTACCCAGGGAGGGAACGATACCGGCTGGACGCTCATACCGAGGCCGTCCCTTTCACCGAGGCGACGCAACCAGATTTTCGGTGGGCGCCTGAATCACGCTGAACCCCACGTCTGGTTGATTACTTATAACAGACGCTTCATAATACCCGCCCCCGCCCGCTTCTTGGGCGGTGGCGGCTTTCTGGTGTCATGCTGCTTTAACTTGCCGGAGGAACCATGTCTCGCAACATTCGTTGTTCTTTGATTCAGGCTGCCAACGTGGCGCCTCCCGAGGCCTCGCTCGAAGTCACCAAACAAGCCATGATTGAAAAGCACCTGGGCCTGATCCGCCAGGCGGCAGAAGCCGGAGCGCAGATCGTCTGCTTGCAGGAAATTTTCTACGGCCCTTATTTTTGCGCGGAACAGACCACCAAATGGTATGACTTCACGGAGCCGGTGCCCGACGGCCCCACCATTCGCCTGATGCAAGAGCAAGCGCGGAGCCATCACCTGGCGCTGATCGTCCCCATCTACGAGCGCGAGCAGGAAGGTGTTTACTACAATACGGCGGCGGTGATTCACAACGACGGAACCTATCTCGGCAAGTACCGCAAGACGCACATTCCCCACGTCGCGCCGGGCTTTTGGGAGAAATTCTATTTCCGGCCGGGAAACCTGGGTTTCCCCGTGTTCGACCTGGGCTTCGCCAAGATCGGCGTCTACATCTGCTACGACCGCCATTTCCCCGAAGGGGCGCGGGCATTAGGATTGCACGGGGCGGAAATCGTTTTCAATCCCTCCGCCACCGTGGCCGGCTTGAGCGAATACTTGTGGAAGCTGGAGCAACCCGCGCACGCCGTCGCCAATGGCTACTTCATGGCCGCCATCAACCGCGTGGGAACCGAGGCTCCGTGGAACATCGGCGAATTCTACGGCTCCAGCTATTTCTGCGATCCGCGCGGGCGCATCATCGCGCAGGCCTCCCGCGACCGTGATGAGGTGCTGACCGCCGATCTTGACCTCGACATGATTGGTGAAGTGCGCAAGACCTGGCAATTCTACCGCGACCGGCGTCCGGAGATGTACGGACCATTGGTGAAGCAGTGAAGAGTGATGAGCAACCGAAATTCGAAACTCGAAATTCGAAACTCGAAACTCGCCACAATTTTCGAGCTTCCAGTTTTGCCCCTTGCTGGCTCGTCACTGGTCACTCGTTACTGGTCACTGAGGTAAAGGCTTGATATGAGCAAAATAGAGTTCACGCCCAAGGACGCGAGTCCCGAATCCCGAGTCCCGAGCCCCGAGACCCGTTTCCCGTATCCCGAGTCCCGTGTCCCGAGTCCCGAATCCCGAGCCCCGAGTCTCGAACAGCGCTTTCCGGAAATCCATCCCGCGCTCGACGCGCACGCCGCAGCCTTGGAAGCGAGCCGCTGCCTCTTCTGCTTTGACGCCCCATGCACCGCGGCTTGTCCCACCCACATCGATGTGCCGCGCTTCATCAAGAAAATCTCGACCGGCAACCTGCGCGGCTCGGCGCTGACGATTTTGAACTCCAACGTGCTGGGTCTGAGCTGCGCGCGTGTGTGCCCGGTGGATGTTTTGTGTGAGGGCGCGTGCGTGATGGTGCGCGAAAACTACAAACCGATCGAAATCGGCCGTCTCCAGCGCTTCGCCATGGACCGGTTTTATGAAAATGCGCGTACGGGCGCGCCATGGCGTGCCCCTACCCCCATCACCCACGCGGAGAAAGTGGGTTGCGTGGGCGGCGGCCCCGCGTCGCTCGCCTGCGCGGCGGAACTGCGCCGGCGGGGTTACGCCGTCACCGTGATTGACAATCGCCCCCTCCCTGGCGGACTCAATACCTACGGCGTGGCCGAATATAAACTCCGCCCGCAAGACAGCCTGCGAGAAGTGGAAATGATCCGCTCGCTGGGCGTGGAGTTTCGCCAGGCGCTGGTGGGCGAGGCCGTGAGCCTGGAAGAAATTGAGAAGGAATTTGCGCTGGTTTTTCTCGGCATGGGTTTGGGCACCATGCAGCGCCTGGGCATTCCCGGCGAATCTTTGCACCGGGTGATTGACGCGCTGCGCTTCATCGAACGTTACAAGACGTCGCCGGACTTTCAAGTGGGCGGGCGCGTGGTGGTGATCGGCGGTGGCAACACGGCCATCGACGCCGCCAACGCGGCGCGACGCCTGGGCGCGGAAGAGGTCCACATTTTCTACCGCCGCTCCGAGCGCGAGATGCCCGCGTTCAAATCCGAGTACGACCGCTCCAAGCTGGAAGGCGTGCGCTTCCACTGGCTGGCGCAACCTATGGAGATCATCGGCTTCGAAGGGCGCGCGGCGGCGGTGCGATTTGTGGAGACGCGTTTGGGCGCCCCTGACCACAGCGGACGCGGCGCCGTCATTCCTGTGCCGGGATCGCAATATGAGTTTGCTTGCGACATGGTGATTCCCGCCATCGGCCAGGCGCGGCTGACAACGCTGCTCGAAAACACTCGCGGCATCACCGTGAAGAACGGACTGGTGGTGGTGGACCGCCCCACGGGCCGCACCACCAACCCACGCTACTTTGCCGGAGGCGACTGCATCAACGGCGGGCGCGAAGTGGTCGACGCGGTGGCCGACGGCAAGCGCGCCGCCCTCGCCATGGCGGCCCAACTTGAAGGGAACAGTGGCTAGTGGTTAGCGGACAGTTGACCGTGAACACTGAACAGGTTTGAGTTTACGGCCCTCGCCCCCTTGGGGGAGAGGGTGGCTCGCAACCGGCGCTTTCATCAGCCGGGGCGAGACGGGTGAGGGGGTCAAAACCGTGGATTTCAATACCGACCTTGCCCAGTACGATCATCTTGGCGCGAACCCCCTCACCCCCACGACCTGCAAAACGTGGGGCCCCCTCCGCCTTGCGGTCCCCCCCTCTCCCCCAAGGGGGCGAGGGAAGAAGAATTCTTAGTTTTGGTGCGAGTAGGGAAGACCAAGGACGGTGAACAGTATGGCTGATCTCTCCACCAATTTCGCCGGCATT
>JBEKAD010000098.1:0-11587 GCA_050018435.1 Terriglobia bacterium | reverse complement strand
TAGACGCGCTGAAGGACGACCGAATAGATTTTTCAGACACGCCGGAATTGACCCCGGAGATGTTTGCCCGGGCCATCGTCCGGCGGGGCCTGAAGCCGGTGCCCAGGAAAGCGCAACTCACCCTACGGGTCGATAGCGATGTCCTCGAATGGTATAGGAAACAGGGGCCAGGTTATCAAACCCGCATCAATGCCTTGCTCCGCGCTTATATGCAGGAACATCCGCGTAAGAGCGCCTGAGCGGCAGGTCCTTAGCTTTCCGCCGCCCTTCTCGTCATGAATACGACTTGGCAAGCAGAATTTCGGAGGCGAATGGAGTGGTAGCCGCGGTCAATCTGCCTTTGATTGACCGTGAGTTCGTCTTGCACCGAAAAGCCCACGGACAGAAAGGCACTGTCCGTGGCTACCACTCCTTCCCCAATAATGGCTTGAGGCGCACAGCCGTTTACTTGTGATACGCTCGCCATGAACAACGAGGTTCGTGTTTGGGCTGGCTGTCGGCGTCCTCGTCCTAGGCGGACCACTACTGGTCTCGCCTAGGCAAGCTTAAACATAGGTTTGGCAAAAGGAGGCATTATGGAATATATCCCAGTTCGGGTCAGCGACCTAATCCGGCAGTTTAATAAGGATATTTACCTCCCAGCTATCCAACGGGAGTTCATTTGGGGGACCGATCGCGTCGAGCGGTTGTTCGACTCGATCATGTCTGACTTTCCCATCGGCTCCTTTCTTTACTGGCGACTGGAACAGAAAAACAAGAACGAGTGGCCGGTCTATGAATTTATTCGGGATTTCGACACCGAATCTCCTCACAATCCGGCCGCAAACATGGCTGGAATTACCAAGGACATCGCGCTCGTCTTGGACGGACAACAGCGGATTACATCCCTCTTCGTAGGCCTGCGAGGATCATACCGTTACTTTTACTATCGGTGGAGAAAAACGCGTCTTTATTTGAACCTGCTGAAACCACCCGTACCCAATGAAGACAACCCCGAAGAATTAACCTATGGATTCGCCTTTCGAGAAAGTGCCGAGCCTGACGGAGATGAGCCGCAACTTTGGTATTTGGTAGGGCGAGTTCTGGATTTCGAGGATGCCGAGGATGCCAAGTCGGACGTGAAGGAACAATTGACTGTTCTGCCGGAGGAACAGTGCGAAAATGCCAATAAGCTAGTCGGTCGACTGCACAGCCGTATCCACACGACACTCGCGGGCAACTATTACCAGGAGAATTCACAGGATTACGAAAAGGTGTTGCAGGAGTTTGTGCGGGCGAATTCGGCCGGTCGTCCCCTCGAATATTCCGATCTCTTGCTCGCTACAGCAACAGCAAAATGGGAGAACCTCGATGCACGCAGCGAAATTCATGACTTCACCGATTCGCTAAACAAGATCGGCAATGGATACGGCTTTGGCAAGGACTTCGTACTGAAGGCGTGCTTGTATCTGACAGAGACCCTGCCCATTCAGTATAAGGTTAAGAATTTCACTAAGAGGAATCTTCGCCTAATTGAAGGGAATTGGGAGAAGATTAAGAAATTTCTATTCACTACAGTGCGACTCATCTCCCGCTTTGGATTCTCCGCCGAGAACGTGGTGGCCCCCTTGGCCCTGCTCCCGATCTCGCTGTACCTCATGAAACGTGGCAACGCGTCATTTGATACTTCCTCTGAAGCCGACGACGCTGGCGCCCAGGTCGCCATCCGTAGGTGGTTCATCTTTTCCACACTTAAGAACGCCTTTGGCAGTTCGTCCGATACCACCCTGACTCGCTTGCGGGAGTTGTTAAATATGGCCGGCCCAACTACGCCCTTTCCTGCTGATGACCTTTATAAATCACTTGGAATCGAAGCACGGCTCAACGATGATGAAATCGACCGGATCTTGGGGTACGGATACCGAGGCCGATACACGTACCTGGTGTTATCGTTGCTTTACCCAGACCGAGATTGGAAGGACGCCGTGTTCCACGAGGACCATATTTATCCGCAGTCCGAGTTTCAGGTGAGATCGTTGAAGAAGCGAGGGTACGACGAAGCGAAGGTACAGAAATACGTGTCGAAGTACAACTCCCTACCCAATCTTCAGTTGCTAACCGACTCGGAAAATTTTTCGAAGAATTCTACGCCCTTTGAAGAGTGGATTCAGACAAGAGACGCCGCCTTCTGCAAACGACATCTAGTTCCCCATCGACAGAACTACACGATGGATTCCTTTGAGGAGTTCTTGAAGGCACGCACTGCCCTGATCCAGGGAACGTTGAAAAGGCTGTAGGATACTGGTGCCAATTTAATATCTTCTGGCCTAACGATCCGGGGCTGGCGCAGAGCGTAGCTCTGCGATGCGCGACGTCGCCGGTCCCCGAGGGTTACCCGATAGAGAGCATCCCGACAGCAGGCACCGGGACAAGTCAGGCCTGGGCGCAGGCGGTTGACAACCGGTGAGGCACGGCCTAGACTTCAGGCATGGAAGTATCCCTTAACCCCGATGTGCAAGCCAAGCTCGCGCGCCTTGCGGCTGAGCGCGGAAGTGATGCCGAAGCGTTGGCACGAGAAGCCCTCGAGCGTTTCGTAGACTACGACGAGTGGTTCGTCTGTGAGGTAGAAAAAGATTCACGATACGGTCACAGCCCGAAGCCCTGAAAGGGCGCACCACTGTTTCGCCCCTTCAGGGCTCGCTCGCATAAATGGAGGGATTGTTAACCCAGGCCGTTGGCCTGGGCTAGATTAGGTCGCCCCTTTGGGGCTCAAGAACGGGCGGGCTGGCGCAGAGCCCGGTTCTGCGATGCGCGACGTCGCCGGTCACCTGCTCGGCCACCCCGCGCTCACACGCTTTCGCCCTTGGCGGGCTGGCCGGAAAGCAGGAAGGTCTTCGGATACGGTCCCTCACCGCAGATTTTGAAAGATCCGAAATCCTTGTACCACTCGCCCTCCGGAACGAGCGGATGGGATTCAACCCAGATCCGAAGCTTATTAAGGTCAAAGATGCTGATGCTTCGATCTCGCATCCTGTCGATCAGGTGTTGGCGGATTGCGGGCGGGAGTTTATTCCAGGTTTCAAGGTGGGGCATCAGTCGCCAAAAACCATGCGGCCCAGATCATCCCCGAGGCGAGCCACGTCTTTAGGATCGGTGGCGGCGCGGAAACGCTCGGCGAGGTCAAAGAACTCTTTTTGTTTGCGCTTCTGGGCCTCGATCCCCTCTTCCACGAGTTCCACGATGATCCGGTTGGCGCTGAGGCGCCGTTGCTTCGCCAGGCGACGGACTTGCCGCGCCGTCTCTGCCGGAAGGCCCACGGTCCGGCGAACGACTTTGTTAGAATCGGGCATGGCACCATTATACACCAGAATGGTGAGGAAGTGGGGGCACGCCTCGAAAAGCAAGTGTAGCGCAGACCTCCGCTCTTGAGGTCTGCGGTTCTTCCTCGACCCAACGTACATGCCGCGGGGTCAGAGGGCGGGCTGCGGCGCTTCGTATTGCTCAAATTATGCGACTCGCGTCAGCCCACGTACGACTTCTCCGGCATGTTGATGTAGCGGTCGGGCTCCTCGGACTTATTCTGGATGGCAAAGAAACGGCGTTCGATTTCCTTGAGCACTGCGGCAGGGTAATAAATCATGCCGCAATTCAGGCAGACTTCCGCGGGAGTGTTCGGAACCAGCAAATGCTCTCCCTGATAGCTGTAGAGATATTCGATGCGACGCTCTTTATGCCGATCGCTGCCACAGAAATTGCACTTTAGTTCGGTCATTCGGTTCCTCCCGCCCCACGGGTCCAAGGGTCGGAAAACTTGGGTGGTCGCGGAATGTAAACGGTTATCACCGCGACGCTTTCGCCGCGCCAACCGCAAACCACGTGGATCGGTACATCGCCAGACAAGCCTACCACAAGACAGCTCTCTCCGCGACCCGTGTCAGGATACTCCTCCAGAATTCGGCCATTGAGAATCGCTTCTTCGATTTGACTAAAGGTGAGTGATTCGGCCCTCCGCTCAATGACAGCGTGATGGCTGTAAACGTACCGGTCCTCTCTGACACTCTGTTTGATCTTTTTGATGTCCATGCGCAAGCAAGCCAGAACCAAATCTTGGCCGCCCGAATCCTTCGCGGCGGTCCTGTCCGCCCTGCGAACTCTATGCGAATTCAAAGGTTGGAATCAAGGGAGGTGGGAAGAGATGAATTATGAAGTATGAATTATGAATGATGAATTGAAGTGGGGTAGGTAGTAGGTCGCATGTAGTAGGTGGGGGAAAGCGGCTCTTGCGGTAGCGTCAAGGCCGGCGTGAGCTGCAAGAGTAGCGAAGAAGAGTAACCCATGACCCTGAATCTGAAATCTGACGTTGGCGCCGCCCTGGAGAGCTTGGCCGCCGCCCAGGGGCTATCAGTGGAAGACTACCTCCAACAACTCGTGGAAAGGGAGCTTCCGGCCGGGACCTCCGAACCTGCGCCTTGGGAAGGCAGCGGCATGGTTGCGGAGAACGGCCTGCTCGTCTACCGTACGGGGAAGCCCCTGCCCCCCCAGGTCGTCGATGAGGCCATCCGCCGCTCCCGCGAAAAAAGATCAAAGCGTATCCTGGGCAACCTTTCTTGAGACTCTTTTTCGACAGCTCCGTTCTCGTCCCTGTCTTCTACGCCGATCATCCCCATCAGGGTGCCAGTAGCTGCGCTTCCCTTTCTGAGCCCCCAAGGGGCGACCCAGCCTAGCCCAGGGCAACGCCCTGGGATTCACGGTAAGGTCACAGGCGCAAGCCCTGAAAGGGCGCGCCACTGTTTCGCCCCTTCAGGGCTCGCTCGTATAAATGGATGGATTGTTAACCCAGGCCGATGGCCTGGGCTAGATTGGGTCGCCCCTTTGGGGCTCAAGAACGGGCGGGCTGGCGCTGAGCGCAGCTCTGCCGACGGCCGAGACAGAAATCAGGTAGCGCGGGGCAGGGCTCCGGCTTTAAGATCTGTGGCTATTCCTATGGAAGAACCGCGGACCCCAACGATGGCGGCCCGCGCTACCCACTCCGGTGGGGGTGGACGTTGCCCGGACGCCGGAAGAAGAGAAAGCCAAGGAGGAAGGCGATGAACACACATTTGACGAACCTCTGTCAGGGATTGTTGCTTTCCGCGCTCGTGGCGATGTGCGGCTGCAACCTGGGTGGCGATCGCGTGACCACCAGCGAGACGCGTAAGGAGTCGAAGACGGTGGCGCTCGGCGCCGCCCAGTCCGTGCGGGTGAGCCTGAACATGAAAGCCGGCGAGCTGAAGGTCGGGGGCGGAGCAACGCAACTCATGGACGCGGATTTCACTTACAACGTGCCGGAATGGAAGCCGGAAGTAAAGTACGCGGTGAGCGGCGGCGTGGGGAACCTGGAGGTGGCGCAGCCGCGGTCAGGCTCCTCCACAGGCAATACCCGAAACGAGTGGGACGTGCACTTGAGCAATAAGGCACCGATGGAAATGACCGTGAACATGGGCGCCGGCCGCGCCACGCTGACGCTCGCCGGGCTGGCGCTGAGCAGGCTGGAATTGAACATGGGCGCCGGGGAGACTACGGTGGACCTGACGGGCAACTGGAAGAAGGACCTCTCCGCCCAAATCCACGGGGGCGTGGGCAGGGCGACGGTTCGGCTGCCCAGGGACGTGGGCGTTCATGTGATCGCGCAAGGGGGAATTGGGGCGATCAACGCGAGCGGATTCCAGAAACGGGGCGATGCGTACGTCAACGACGTGTATGGCAAGTCGCCGGTCACGCTCCAGATCGAGGTCGAGGGGGGCGTGGGCGAGATCAACTTGGAGTTGGGCGGGGAGCCACCCGCGGCGTAAACGCCCCCGTGCGCCGTCAATCGGGATGGGGCACGCCGCTACCGTTGCCTTGCGTTACCCGCCGAGCATCAGAGCCCGCGTAGCGGGCGGGCAGGAACGATTTCGGACAATTAGCATTCACGCCGAAGGGGCCTTGCAGCAACAAGCCCGGGCGCACAACCAAACCGAGGCCGGGCGCCAAAGCTTGCGAGAACGGGTGGGGGTGGAGCATCGCATCGCGCGGCTGGCGCAGTTGGGAATTCGCCAGAGTCGATACTTTGGGAGAACGAAGACCTGCCTGCAAGTGGTGATGGCGGCCGTGGTCGCGAACGTGAGCTTGGTGGTGGGATACTGTAAGCGCCCGGCGGAGCAAGCGGCAAACGCAACCCAAGAAGCCCCCCGGCGGGGCTCCGGCGGAGCTTTGCCACCCCTGTAAGGGCGCATCCCGATGGATCGGGATGCGCCTGCGCCCCTGCACTTGATGTTGTAGCGGCGAATCTACCTCGCCACTTGATGTTGTAGCGGCGAGTTTATCCGTCAACTGACGGACCACATGGCGGCGTAAAGCCGCCTCTACATCAAATTGGCCCACTACCGGGGGTTCAGTCGTAATACTCCAAACCCAAGTGCGTGATCAGTTCCTCTCCGCGCAAGTGCCGGAGAGTGTTCTTGAGCTTCATGAGTTGGATGAACACGTCATGTTCCGGGTACAAGCCCGGCGCCGTCATCGGACTCTTGAAGTAAAAGGACAGCCATTCCTGGATTCCCATTTTTGCCAGGGGCGGGCAACGTTGGGCGAGGTCCATGAAAAGGACCAGGTCCAGCGCCATGGGAGCGGCCAGGATGGAATCGCGGAACAGGCAATTCACCTTGATCTGCATCGGGTAGCCAAGCCAGCCGAAGATGTCGATGTTATCCCAGCTTTCTTTGTTGTCGCCGCGCGGTGGGTAGTATTCGATCCGCACCTTGTGGTAGTAACCTTTATAGAGTTCCGGATAAAGATCCGGCTGGATGATGTGCTCAAGTACGGAAGACTTGGTTACTTCCTTGCTCTTGAAGTTATCGGGATCGTCCAAAACCTCACCATCCCGGTTACCCAGAATGTTGGTGGAAAACCAACCGGTCAGCCCCAGCATCTTGGCTTTGATACCTGGAGCCAGCAAGGTCTTCATGAACGTCTGTCCCGACTTGAAGTCTTTCCCACAAATCGGAATCTTCTTCTTCAGCGCCAAATTGGTGAGCGCAGGAATATCCACCGTAATATGCGGCGCGCCGTTGGCAAAGGGCACCCCGAGCTTCAAGGCGGCGTACGCATAGATCATGCTCGGAGAAATATCCGGGCTGTTGTTCTTCAGGCCCTCCTCGAAGGTCGCGAGGGTGTCGTGAACCGGCTGGGGCTCCGTGTAAGCCTCCGTCGAGGCGGCCCAAATCATCACCAAGCGGTCAGCGCGGGACTGCTTGTTAAACCGCTGGATGTCTTCCATGACCTGTTCGGCCAAGTCCATTTTGGACTGGCTCGATTTGACATTGTTGGGATGAAGGTTCTTGACCCACTTCTGCTCAAATGCCGCCGGCATCGGCTCCACGCCCTTGAGAAACCCCTTCAACTTCTCCACGTGTTCCTTTCCCAGAACTCCGGCTTTCTTGGCCGCCACGTAAGCGTTGTCCTTGAAAAGATCCCATCCGCCAAAGACCAAATCATCGAGACCTGCCAAAGGGACAAAATCTTTAATCTTAGGAATACGTTTCTCGGTCCGCTTGCCGAGGCGAATGGTCCCCATCTGCGTGAGAGAACCTACGGGGAGCGCAATCTTCTTTCGAACCGCTTCCACACCCGCAATCATCGTGGTCGCGACCGCCCCCATCCCCACGGTGAGAACGCCCAACTTCCCTTTTGGTGCTGCAATTGGTATCGCCTTTTTTGCCACTTTCTTATCCTCCCTATCCAAGGTAGAAAATCATTGCCTCCAGCCAAACGGGCTATGTTTTGCTAACCTCAGAAAAATTGCAATAGATTTTGTTTCCGACCTTGTTGTTTTCCGGTAGGCTGCGAAAAAACCCGCCTGGACTGGCATTCTACGCTTTTCGGTGTCATCCTCAGCATTGACAACCTTTCGGCTGCCTAGGATAGGCAGAAACTCAGGCCGAGGAAGGGTAGCGCGGACCTGTTCTGTAGGTCCGCGGCTTTTCCTTGCCCGTAGGGACGAGCCGCGGACCTACAGAATAGGTCCGCGCTACACCTGCTCCGCGCCGGAATCTTACTGTCCGGCCTGGCTGAAGTGCTCAAACCGGGCCTTTGGGTCGGAGATTGTGGGCCTGCCTTCCAGGTCCACAAACCCCTGTTCACCCTGCGCGACAAGCCGCTGGTGCCCGAGCAACACCGCGGTGCTCTGGCGGAACCAGGGCTCGAACTCCGGATCGAGAGCGAAAGGGTCCAGCATGGGCCGAGTCTCAGGCGTGTTATGCTCCGTTCCATTGAAGACTGGCCACCATCGCCGCTGCGCGGCGAAAACAATCTCCCCCAGGCGTTCGCGCGTATTGCGGTGGGGAATGACCTCCACAGCGTAAAAGCCTAGGGCTTCCAACCTGTCCAGAAGAGCCTCAATATTCTGCTCGCCGGAGAGAATCGGGTTTCCCAGAACGGGGTAGGTCGGAATCGACCCGAAGGCCAGGAAGATCCTGCGCAGTTCCGCCACCGGAACAAAAGCATCCGCGTCTTCGGGCACGTAGCACGGAGCGCCGGCCTTAAGAAGCTTTGCCCGGAGGAAAATTTGCAGAGTGGCATCGTCGCCCCCTGCCGGGGGAGCGGTGCCACAGCAAGCTGCCATGATTTCGGACAGAGACTTTTCCTGCTTCGCGGCCAGCTCTCGCAACCGCAGGAGCACGGCGTAGGCCACGTGTCGCTCCGTGGCATTCCCGCGCGGGGTCAGCGCCAGGACATCCTCCCAGGCGGGGCCGTCCGCGCCCAGGCGGTCCCTGAAGAGCTTGGCGACCTTTCCGGTTATTTCACGATTGCGGCGTTCCAGAGCCGCACGCATGCGGGCGAGGCTCTGCATTTCGGGTGAAGATTCCGAGGGAACCCTCGTCACGCCTTTGCCGCACAGGTAGATGCGGCCGGGGTTGTCGGGGTCGTTCAGCCGCAGGTCGGCTTTCTCCGCATCACGGTCCATGGCCACGGCCTCGAGAGAGAAGGTGGCGGCAATGCCCGCCACCGCGCAGGCGCGGCGAAACTCCTCGTGCCCCGCCACCGTGTAGTGATCGTTGATTCCCAGAACCGCGACCCCTTCCCTTGCGGCCTGCCATACTGCTTCTGTCGGCGAGCGAAAGACGCTGAACGACTCACTGGTATGGATGTGGCCATTGGTTCCGCGGCGTGGCCTCGGGCCGAGTGGCGCGCACAGTTGCGTGAGCGCGGCGATACGCTGTTCGAGCGTACCCTGGCAAAGCTCCTTCTCGAGTTCCTTCGTTCGTTCAACCGCTGGGTTATTCATCGAACCATGGGTAGTGGGTCAGTTTGCTGTAGCGGCGCTCTCTGAGCGCCCGAATCTATTGAGTCAAAAGCCGGCGGTCAGAGACCGCCGCTACAAAAAGCCAAACTGATCTACTACCGAACCATGACCTGTCCGCTGTCCACAACCAGCGTTTGGCCCGTGATGCAGCGTGCCGCGTCGGAGCAGAGGAAAACCGCAGCCGCGGCAACGTCGGAGCGCTTGATGTCCCGTTTGAGAGCCGTCAAGGAAACATAGTAGGGGATCACTTCCTCAGGCTTGATCCCCTTTTTGCGAGCGGCGGTCTTGATATACTCCGGGTTCCAGATTTTCGACCCTTCGAAGACATTGCCCGGGGCCAGGGCGTTGACGCGGATGCCGTCGCCTCCCAGTTCCAGCGCCCAGCCTCGCATCAAGTGTAACTCTCCGGCTTTCGTGGCGTTGTATGCCGAGTTGGCCCGGGAGGCGTCGAGACCGCTCTTGGACGAGAGCATGATCATCGCACCGCCGTCTCCCTGGGCGCGCATGATCCGTGCCGCCTCCCGCGCCACCAGGAAATAGCCCGTCAGGTTGATCTCCAGCGCCAACCGCCACAAATCCACCGGCATATTGACCAACTCGTAGGCGGGCGCAACCCCCGCCGCGCACACCGCGATGTCCACCCCTCCCCAATGGCGCAGCACGTGGTCAAATGCCGCGGCGACGGCCCGTTCGTCGGTGACGTCCATGTGTACGGGTAAGGCGCGGGGTGGAGCAACCGATGTGGCTGCCGCTTCTCTTGCGCCTGAGTCATCAACGTCGCAGAAGGCCACCGCGGCTCCGGCCTCTACCAATCCTTGAGCGATGCCACAGCCCAGACCCGACGCCGCCCCCGTCACCACCGCGACCTTGCCCGCCAAGCCTTCGGTGGCCGTGCCCAAGAGCGCCGAACGATAGTGTTCCGCCTCCCAGTTGATGATGAAGGCGGCGGAAGCAGGGGCCAGGTTGTGGGCGCCGCCGCGTCCGGATGCCAGATGGGTGATCCCCGCGGCGGCCACAGCCAGCGACTCCGCCGCATCCAGCTTCTTCGCATCGTCTGCCAGTAGAAACGTTCCCACATCCCGAACCACCGCTACGCGCGGCGGAGCCTTCTCCACCAGTGCGGTTTTCAGTTTCGCCGGCAATTCCTCCAAGGATTCGGACAGAATCGCCCGGGCGCCCGTGTAAACGATATGGTCCGGGCTCAGTGCTCCCGCGGCCAATATTTCCGCTCGTTCATCACACGCCACACTGGCAAGTTCGGGATTGTCCGTCAACCGGGCGAAAGGGGTGCTCCCCCTCAATTCCCGCCAGCCCTGGCGCAGCGAGACCATGGCCTTGCGCAAAGCCCCGGAATCCAGACCCTGGGGAGTACGAAGCGGCGCAACTCCCGGCTGGAAATACCGCTCACACCGGCTCACCCATTCCGCATGGAGCGCCACACAGGCGTGAGCCTCCGCAGCGGAAACCAGCAGGCCGTGGTTCTCCATGAAGATGACCACGGGCAGGCGGCCATGGGCGTGTTCATAAGCCTCAGCAGCCGACTTGATGGTATGAGCCAGGCGCCAGCCGGGATCGGTATAGGGCACCCAGAGTGGTGGGAGTTCACCCACAGGTGTGATTGCCTCCAAGGCCTTCAACCCGGGTCCACAGTTCAGGGCATTGGCGGCCACAGGATGGGTGTGAATTACGACCCTGCCGAGCATGGCGTGGAGCGCAGTTTCGACGGAAGGCCGCCCCCTGCCGCCGATGATCGCGGAGGACAAATGCTGGAGCACGCGCGCTTCGCGCGTGTCGGTTTCCAGCGTGGCCAGGTCCTTCTGCTCAAAAATGCTCAGAACCGCCGCGACGTTCACTTCCACCCAGCCCGCCGACTCGCTCATCGAAGTCAAGGCCGTACCACTGGCCTTGATGGCCATCGTTCGTCCGTCGGGCGATTTCACGGAGGTGTTTCCACCGCCCGCTTGTACGTAATCTGTTCTCGTGCCGACGGCGCAGGAGATTTCGATGAGCTGCGCCAGGCATTGTTTATCCATTGTGCGTGTCGCTATTCGCAATCAATGACGGTCTTGATTCCTTGTCCCGCCTCGATCACGGAGTAGGCCTTTACCATATCCTGCAACTTAAACCGGTGAGTGAGGAAGCGTTCCCAGGGCAAGTCATCGCGAGAGACCATGGCCAGGGCTTGGTGGTAATGCTGGAGGTTGGAAGCAAACCATCCAAAGCTGGAAATCTGGTTGTAATGGATGAGATTACTGTCCACCGGCAGAATGGGGTCGTCTTTGGGCACAC
>JBEKAD010000097.1:0-11639 GCA_050018435.1 Terriglobia bacterium | reverse complement strand
CCATTGACGATCCCTTGCAGGTGGTCCGCCCGCGAACGAAGAACGCCCTCCAAGCCGTAACCAAACTCGGGGGTTTGGATTTCTTCCGCGTACTTGCGGCTGACGGTGGTGATGAAGTCCGAAAAGATAATACCTCCTTTGAGGAGGTTCACCATTCCGTAATACTCTAGGCCGTCGATGGTGAAGAGGCCGGCGTGCAGCGAAATCTGGGGCAGCACATGGGGGGGGAAAAGGCCCTGGTAACCCAGGTTGTGAAGGGTAAACACCACCGAGGTTTTGCCAAAATAGCCGTCTTCCTGATAAAGATTGCGCAAATAGATGGGCACGAGCGCCGTCTCCCAGTCGTGACAATGGATGATGTCGGGGGAAGTCGCCCCGCGTTTCAGAAACTCCAGCGCCGCCATCGAAAACGCCGCAAAACGATGTACGTTGTCAGGATAGTCTTCGCCCTTCTGCTGGTAGAGGCCGTCACGATCAAAATACTCCGGGCAATCGATCAAGTAAGTTTGCACTTGGTGGGCGCGGCCGCCGTCCTGCACGGTCGCGAACTTGTATCCGGAACCGAGTGGCAAGGTCAGACTTTGTGCGTGGGGCACGCTGGCCCCCGGCGGGGTAATTCGATAGCGCGGCAGAATGACTTCCACCTCGTGCCCCAGCGCCGCGAGCGCCTTGGGCAGCGCTCCCACCACGTCTGCCAACCCACCCGTCTTGGAAAACGGGACGCCTTCTGATGCGACGAATGCAAGTTTCACGACGCCTCTCCTTTCGTGAGAATGAGGAGACCAAACCTCGCTACGTTAGAGGATGCCCCCCGCAAAGTCAAGGTCTCGGCATTTTGGATTTTGGATTTTCGATTTTGGATTTGGGAGGGGGCCGCCGAGGCGCTCCGTGTGCTCTTTGTACTACTCATTCCGAAATTCTTCTCGCGCCGCGAACAAAACGCTCACCACAGAGCGCACAGAGACCACAGAGAAGAGTACTTCTGCTTGCGCGGGCAGGGATTACGGTTCCTTAGTTTGTTGACCCACAGTTTTTATCTGCGTCTGTTCTCCGTGACCTCTGTGGCCTCTGTGGTGAAATCCTTCTTGGGTTGCGGCCGGCACTTGCGCTGTGTTAAATCTTTCGAGGCAGGGTGAACACGGCGGTCCCAAGTGCGGCTGCGGTAACTGGCCGGGGCGCGCTCTGGAGTTCCCCGGCATCATGTTATGATGCACTCAGAGGAGGGGGGGGAATCCAAAATCCAAAATCTAAAA
This sequence comes from Terriglobia bacterium, assembly GCA_050018435.1. Taxonomy (GTDB): domain Bacteria; phylum Acidobacteriota; class Terriglobia; order UBA7540; family UBA7540; genus Bog-366. Next base: position 10,386 of record JBEKAD010000097.1, on the reverse strand, counting down.
TCCAAAATCAGTCGCCATCGCCCCAAACTCGGCCAGCATTTTCTCCACGACCAGCGGTATCGAGCCAGGATTCTGAAGGCGCTCCCCCTCGAAGCCGGCGATGTGGTCATTGAGATCGGCCCGGGGCGCGGCGCCATGACCGCGCTGTTGGCCGAACGCGTGCGCAAGGTGGTGGCCATCGAAATCGATAGGGCGCTCGCACAAGGGCTTCAGGAGCATTTCCGGGAGGGATCGCGTGTGGAGATCATCCCCGCGGATGTGCTCCGCGTGGATTTTGCCGCCCTGTGCGGGCAGGAAGGAATCGCGCAAGGATTTGTTTTCGGCAACCTCCCGTACTACATCACTTCACCCATCCTCCATCACCTGTTTGCACAACGGGACTCGATCCGCTCCATGGGTCTGCTGATGCAGCGCGAGGTGGCCGAGCGCCTGACGGCGGGGCCGGGAACCCGCGACTACGGGTATCTGACCATCGCCACACAAATTTACTCGCAGCCGCAAATCGCCTTGACCGTTCCACCGGGAGCCTTCTCCCCTGCGCCGAAAGTGCAGTCGGCGCTGGTGACATTTCGAATGAAAGCGAAGTTCGACCGATGGCCGCAGGGAAAATGCGACGAATTTCTGGAATTCGTAAAGCGCTGCTTTGCTCAGAAGCGGAAGAACCTGCTCAACAATCTGGGAGGCACCTATCCGCGGCCCCGGATCATGCAGGCGTTCGAGGCCGCAGGCAAACTCGCCAATTTGCGCGCGGAGCAACTATCCCTGGAAGAACTTGCCGGCGTTTTCGAACACCTGACTCGCGCCGCTGGGCGGGCACGCGAGGATGATTAAAAGATATTGCCTCCAGTGAGTTTCCTATAGAGTGCAATGATTTGAGGATTCTTCGGGTCAAGCTGGTAAGCGGTGGCAATTTCCTTCAAAGCCTCCGGCAGGCTGCCTCGCTGGAGAAGCAGCGTGCCCAGGTTCGCGTGGGCCATGGCGAACTTGGGGTCCAAGCGAATGGCTTCGCGGTACTCCGCCTCTGACCCGGCGTTGTCTCCTTGCCGGCTGAGCAAGACGCCGAGTTGGTTGTGGGCATAAGGATTCGAAGGTTCCAGGCGAACGGCCTGGCGAGTCTCGCTCACGGCCCCGGCGATATCCCCACTTCCCGCCAACCCTCCTCCCAGTAGCATGTGGGCGGTAGCGTTGTCGGGATCAAGGCGGATGACCTCGCGGTATTCGTCCATCGCCGCCGGCAGCTTTTGCTGGACGGCCAAGATCAGACCATTCACCAGGTGCGGCTGGGGAGTGTTGGGATTGATGTGCATCGCATATTGCACTTCCGCGGTGCCGCCTGCCAAGTCGCCTTTGTTGGCGAGCGCGAAGCCCAAGTTGGAATGGGCCACCACGGAATCGGGCTGCAAGCGCAGCGCCTGGCGATACTCGAAGATGGCGCCGTCCCAATCTCCCTTGGCCGCCAGCGCGTTGGCGTAATCACCGTGCGGAAACCAAGTGTACGGATCCAGGCTGAGGGCTTGGCGGAATTCGGCGATGGCGCCCTCCGCATCTCTTTTTTCCAGCAGGAGGATCTGGGCGCTCGCGTAGTGGCCGGCGGCGGTGTCCGGCGCCATTTCGGCGGTTTGGTGCAATTCCTTCAACGCGCCGGCAACGTCGTGCACATTGTAAAGCGAAGCTCCCAGAATATTCCGCGCTTGTAAGTCGTGGGGATTCAGCCGCAGGGCCTCGCGTAACTCGGGAATGGCCGCGGCAGGATCACCTCGCAGGCTGATCGCTAAACCGAGAGCGCCGTGCGCTTCCGCGGATTGCGGGTTCAAACGTATCGCCTCGCGATATTCCGCCAGAGCTTCATCCCACTTCTGCTGTTTGCAGAGGGCCCGGCCCAAACCCACGTGCAGGGTGCTGTTCTGGGATTGAATGGCCAGGGCGGCGCGGTATTCCTGTTCCGCCTGGGGGTAGGATTCCAGTTTTTCGAGTTCCAGGGCTCGGGACAAGTGCTGCTCGATCTGCAAATCCGCGGCCGGACGTTGCACCGCAGCGGGGCGCGAGCCCGATCCGTGTACCCCGCGCAGCACCTTGAGCAGGTCCTCTTTCCCTCCTGCTGCCTGGACCTTCTTCAGGTAATCTTCCTGAGGATCAAAATTAACGCCGTTTTCCTTTACCAGATTCGTCACACTCTGGCTGGGCACGTAGTTGTTCAAGAGATAGAGAATATCGTCGTGCGTCAGCGGTTTATTGGAAGGGCGCGGAAATGCGGCGACGCCCAAGTTGGTTGCCAGCAAAATGATGATCGCCCACCTAGCCTTCGCCACTTGTACCTCCCTGTTTCTGCGGATGCCTAGTCTTCGCCGAAAGCATACGCTGGAAGAACAATCGAAAACAAGCCCTTGGGTTTGGAAGGACGGGGCTTTAGGGGTTGCGGAGAAACTCTTCCCTGCCTCCTCCGTATCCTCGCCGCCACACCCGGAAGCGAAAAGTTGTACCCCAATACCGGAATGCCCGCGCGCCCCATATTGCGGATAATGGTTTTGACGTTTTCCAGGTGTTGCGGTTTCTTGGGACCATCCAGCAGCACATCGTGCCAGTGAGCCGGATCGAGATTTTCGATGGCGTGCAATTCCAGCCCCCGGGCGTTGATCATTTCCTTCAGCGCCGCCAGTTCCTCATAACTCCAAAGCTTATTGGGGTCACCCGCGCGGCCCCACCCGGCCTGGCTGCCCACCGGCTGGTTTAGCCGATCGCCTCCCCCTGATGAAAGTAATCCCCCAGATGAACGACGATATGCGTGCAAGCACACTGCCGCGCAAAACGAAAGTTCTCCGGCGTGAGCATGTGACGGTACAAACCCAGACCTGGTTTCATAAGGACTCCCCCCGCAAAATGTGCAACCCCAAGAGATGATTTTAGACTAACTCAATTTTCCCCAGCCGGAAGCGATTTTCGTGAACCGCCAGATACCGACCTATTTCAGCGTAAAACGGTTGCTTCATTCGCCCAATGCGGATGGGATATAATAGGTCAGGCGTTGGGTAAGACGGACGCTCATACAAGATCATTCGTGGTTGCGCCAGAGAAGGCGGTAGGCGAAGAGAGTCATGCCAAAGATTCGAAAAAAATCGTAACTGACGAGGCGTACCAGCCGGTGGCCGTACAAATCGATTATAACGACTGGCTCATTATTGAGCGTTCTCTGGGCTTGCCCGATGATGTAGCTAGGGTGACGGACCTCTCACGATACCACGGGTTGATATCTCTTACCGAAGACCCGCTGGTCTATCAGGCGCGTATCCGGAACGAGTGGTCTTGAAAAGGGTTCTCGACACTAACGCGATTCTGTATCTTCTCGGCGGCAAGGTGGTGGGACCCCTTCCGCCCGCCCAATACTTCATTTCCGTCATTTCCGAGATGGAGCGGCTCTCCTATGTTTCCTTGGATGAGGCAGCTACCGCCCAAATCCGCGCCTTCATTTCCGCGGTCATAGTGGTTGACCTTACGCGGGAGATAAAGGAACTGGCTATCACTCTGCGGCGTCAACATGCACTGAAGTTACCTGACGCAACCGTTGCTGCAACCGCCTTGAGTCTCCAGGCACAACTCATCACCAGCGACAACAGACTGCTCCGTGTTCCTGGTCTGTCCTGTGAACGCCTCAAGCTTGCTTGATCCCACGACCTGTCAACATTCTGTCAACATTGTGTGTTAGCATAAGAAGACACACAGGAGGAACGTATTCCATCTCTAAACCATAAATTGCGAGCTATTCCGCTCGGAGGTCTGGGCGAATTCGGAATGAACATGATGGCGTATGAGTATGACGACGACGTGGTCATCGTCGACTGCGGCGTCATGTTTCCGGACGCCGAACTGCTCGGCGTGGACATCGTCATTCCCGACCTCAGTTACGTGCGCGCGAATCGCGAACGCATCCGCGCCATTCTGCTGACGCACGGCCACGAAGATCACATTGGCGGCCTGCCCTATCTGTTGGAAGAAGTTGATGTGCCGGTCTACGGCACTCCCTTCACGCTGGCGTTGGCGCAATCGAAGCTGATCGAACACGATCTGGCGGAAAGCACCGACCTGCGGGAGATACACCCCAGGGCGCCGTTCCAGGTGGGACCCTTCCGCGTAGAGTTCATCCACCTGACGCACAGCATCATTCAGTCCGGCGCGCTGGCCCTCACCACGCCGCTGGGCACGGTGATTCACACCGGCGATTTCAAACTTGACCCCACGCCCACCGACCAGCACGTCAGCGATCTGCACACGCTCGCCGACTACGGGCGGCACGGCGTGCTGGCGCTGTTCTCCGATTCAACGAACGTGGAACGCCCGGGCCTGACGGCCTCGGAGCGCGCCGTCCGGCAGCGCCTGTCGCACATCATCGGGGACGCCAAGGGCCGCGTGCTGATCTCCTGCTTTGCCACGTCCATGCATCGTTTGCAGATCGTCACCGACCTCGCGCATGAGTACGGCCGCAAGCTCTGCTTTGTGGGCCGAAGCATGTTTAAGAACTCCGAGATTGCCATGCAGATGGGCAAGCTCAACGTGCCATCCGGCATGTTGGTGCCACCGCAGGATTTGCGCAAACTGCCGCGGAACCAAGTTGCCGTAGTCATCGCCGGCAGCCAAGGTGAACCGATGTCCGCCATGGCGCGCGTGGCGGTGTCAGGCCACCGCTGGGTCTCGGTTGAGCCCGGCGATGAAGTGGTGCTGAGCGCCCGGGTCATTCCCGGCAACGAGAAGGCCATCTTCCGCATGCTCGATCACCTCTACCGGCGCGGAGCGCATGTGCATTATCACGATGGCAGCCAGCCGCCTGTACACGTCTCCGGGCATGGCAGCGCGGAAGAATTAAAGCTGATGCTGAACATCGTCCGGCCCAAGTACTTTGTGCCGATCCACGGCGAGTACAGGCAACTTTGGCGGCATATGGAAATGGCCAAGGAGCTGGCAGCGGTTTCGCAGGAGACTTTCCTGCTCGAGACCGGCGACGTCTTGGAGTTCGATGAGCAGGGCGCGCGCCGCGCCGGCCGCGTGCCCGTCGGCCGTATCTGCATCGATGGTGGAACACTGGACGAAGTGGAAGAGGTCATCCTCAAGGAGCGCCGCCACATTTCCGAAGACGGCATCGTGATTCCCATCCTCGCCATCAACGAGCACACGGGTTTGCTGGAAACCCCGCCGGAAATCGTCTCGCGCGGGTTTGTGCCCCTCGACGAGGCGAGCGAACTGGTGGGTAGCGCGCGGGAAGTCATCATGCGCACCATCGAGAAATCCAACCTCGAAGAAGTCAGCGACTGGGGCGTCATCAAGGAAAAAATCCGTACTGCCCTGCGCCGGCACTTCGATCAGGAAACCGGAAAGAGGCCCATGATTTTGCCGGTCATTATGGAAGTCTAATCCCTGTGCGTGGTGGTTCCTATGCTAACAAAGCTCACCATTCGCAATTTCAAACGCTTCGGCGAGGTCGAAATCGATCTCGGCAATCCGGTGGTCTTCATCGGTCCAAACAACTCTGGAAAAACCACGGCATTGCAAGCGCTTGCCCTGTGGGAGATTGGCCTTAAGCTCTGGGTGGAAAAGCGCTCCGGCAAGCGAACCCCGGAAAAACGTCCAGGCGTGACCATTAACCGACGGGATTTAATATCTTGCCCTGTGCCTGGTGCTAATCTCCTGTGGCACGACTTACACGTACGAGACGTGAAAAAGGTCGACGGCGGTCAACAAACCAGCAACGTGCGCATTGAAGTGGTAGTGGATGGGGTCAGTGAAGGCACCTCTTGGACCTGTGGGCTGGAATTCGATTACGCAAACGAGGAGTCATTCTATTGCCGGCCAGTTCGCGTGACCGACGATCCCGCGAGCGCTCGAATGGTCATCGCCGAAGAAGCCACGAACGTACGGATGGCATTCCTGCAGCCCATGTCAGGACTTCTTGCCAATGAGACGAGGCTCGACCAAGGTGCTATAAACGTTAGGCTGGGAGAAGGACGCACGGCTGAGGTTCTGCGGAACCTCTGCTACATGATTTACAACCGTGAGGGCCGGGATACCCGACTGGGTGGCGCACCGCGAGAGTTCAAGCAGGACATTGGTGAAGCTCCGTGGAACAGTCTCAAACGCCAAATCAAAAGGTTGTTTGGAGTCGAACTCGATCCTCCCGAGTACATTGCTGAGCGCGGTGAAATCGAGATGACTTACAAAGACGCCTCGGGAGTTCAGTTGGACATCTCTTCATCGGGCAGAGGCCTTCAACAAACACTTCTGCTTCTTTCTCACCTGAAAGTGAACCCCCGATCCGTCCTGCTTCTTGACGAACCGGACGCCCACTTGGAAATCCTGCGCCAAAGGGAAATCTATCAACAGATTACCGAGGCCGCCAGGGAACAACAAAGCCAAGTTATTATTGCGAGTCATTCGGAGGTGATCCTTGCTGAGGCTGCGGATAGGGACACCGTTGTGGCCTTTGTCGGGAAACCCCACAGGATCGATGATCGCGGCAGCCAACTCCTCAAGTCACTGAAGCAAATTGGCTTCGACCAGTATTACCAAGCTGAACAAACAGGTTGGGTTCTCTACCTGGAGGGTTCGACAGATCTGGCTATTCTGCAAGCGCTGGCGCGAGCCCTGGCACATCCAGCCTATGAGGCTCTCGAACGGCCCTTCGTCAGTTACGTATCGAACCAACCGCAGAAGGCACGCGACCACTTTCGCGGTCTCCGCGAGGGCAAGGCAGATCTCGTGGGATATGCCTTATTCGATCGAGTTGAGCAATCTCTTCAATCAGGACCGGGATTAAGGGAGTACATGTGGATGCGCCGAGAGATTGAAAATTACTTGTGCTCTCAGGGTACGTTGCTCGCCTCTGCCGCCGCCTGTGCGCACGACCAAGGCCCCCTATTCGAACAAGCTGAGAAGACCCGGTATATTGAGACCATGCAACGATGTATTGAAGATTACGTCCCGCGAGCTGCCCAGCGTGACCCCGGTGATCGTTGGTGGATAGATACAAAAGCGAGCGACGATTTCCTCGATCGCCTGTTTGAAGCCTTCTTCAAGGCTGTTGAACTCCCGAATACGATGCGAAAGACCAATTATCACGTGCTTGCTGGTTACGTTCTCAAGGACAAAATCGATCCTGAGATTTCACGAGTCCTGGATTCTATCCTGGAAGTTTCTCGGCAGGCTAAGCCCGCACCTGACCAGCCCTGAATTCTCGGACGCTCATGACCCATCCATGAAATGGAGTTTATTAAGGTATGCCACTTTACCAAGCCATTGTCCTCGCAATAGTTCAAGGCCTGACGGAGTTCTTGCCGGTTTCCAGCACGGCGCACTTGTGGTTAATTCCGTGGATTTTCAAGTGGAAAGACCCCGGGCTGACGTTTGACATTGCGCTGCACGCGGGGACGCTGGTGGCGGTACTTCTCTATTTCTGGCGCTATTGGCTCGAAATGATCAAGATGGTTTTGGGAATCGGAAGCCGGAACACTGGCGTTGGAATCGATTCAAGATTCACAACTCAAGATTCAAAAGGTGGCACACCCGCTATTCAGGATCTGAATCCAAAATCCAAAAGCGAAAATCCAAAATCAGCAGCGGGGTCGATGACCCTGCTCGGCGAGAATCGCCAACTCTTCTGGTACCTCGTCATCGCCACGATTCCGGCAGGGGTGGCAGGATGGTTGTTTGAGCGCGCCGCGGACGAGCAACTGCGCTCGCCACTCGTCATCGGCACGGCGCTGATTATCGTCGGCCTGCTGATGGGGGCGGGCGAGCGAGTGGGCAGCCGCGATCATGGCCTGGGCCAAGTCGGCTGGCTGGATTCCATCATGGTGGGCGTGGCACAAGCGTTTTCCGTCATCCCGGGAGTTTCGCGTTCGGGCTCGACTATGGCCGCGGGGCTGTTTCGCCGCATGAACCGCGAGACGGCGGCGCGCTTCTCCTTTTTGCTCTCGACTCCGATCATCGCCGGGGCCGCCTTAAAGAAAGGGCTGGAGATTCACCACTCCGGCCTGCCTGCGGACATGCGTATGCCCTTCCTGATTGGGATTATCGTGTCGGCAGTCGTGGGATATGCCGTAATCGCTGTGCTGATCCGCTACTTGGAGCGCCGGACCTTCACGATTTTCGTTGTTTACCGGGTCATTCTAGGCGTGATACTATTGACGATTGGATGGGGATTGCGTCACTGAGAAGAACTGTGACCAGTGACAAGTGACAAGTGGCGAGCATGAATAAACGGTCTTCCCTGGGGTAGTCGTCTTGGCTCATCAGTTGTCACTTGTCACTGGGCTGTTATGCGCCGGCTCGATAAAGAACAGTGAAAGGCCACGAGTAACGAGCAAAAACAACCGTTTCGGTGAGAGGCGGAGGGGATTGCTTGTCACTCGTCACGAGCCACTTGTCACTGTTTCTGAAAGTGAGGCAACCGATGGGTACCCCGTCGCCGGCATCTTCCTCGAAAACTAAGGAAGCAAGCTCCAAGACCCCAAAAGCACCGCTGCTTGGTTCGCGGCGTCTTTTCGAGTTGATGGGACTGCTCACGGGCGTAGCAGGCTTGCTGATTCTACTCAGCCTGGCATCTTACCTGCCCGAAGACCCCTCGTTAAACACCGCGGTGGCCACGGGAACTTTGCCGCGCAACTGGATTGGCCCCGCCGGCGCGTTGGTTGCGGACGGCCTATTTCAAGTCTTCGGCTGGGTCGCCTATTTGCTTCCGCTGGCTCTGCTGGTGGTGGGCACGCGCTGGCTTTTGGCAAGGCCTTTTGATGCGCCCCGCACCAAAATGCTGGGCGCCGGGATGCTAGTGGTTTCTTTGGGCGCGCTGCTGGAACTCTTTCCCTACACGCCGGCCATTCACGGGGTGTTACGGGGTGGCGGACTGCTGGGGTGTTTGGCGGCGGCGGGGCTGATCCACACTTTCAACCGCCTGGGCGCAAGCATTGTAGCCGCTACCCTCTTCCTTGCTTCTCTGTTTCTGGTCACCCGATTCTCTTTCGGCGGGGCGGCGGAATTCCTGCAAAGCAACTGGAGCCGTGTGCTGACCCCACTCAAAACGCGGTGGAGCGCCTGGCAGGAGGCGCGCGCTGCCCAAGCCGCGACACGCCTGCGCAAAAAGATGGAGCTGCAACGCGTGACGGGGAAACCGCCGGTGCTGCTGCAAAAGGTGGCTGCCCGGCAAGCGCCGCCGGGGCAACCCATCGCCGTGCCGCCCGCCAGCCCATCTACGGCCACTCCCCCGGCAAAACCGGAAGCCGAGGAGAAGCCTGGTCCTCCGCCCGTCGTGCGGATGCCCAAGCCTTCGCCCGCCAGCGCTCCCCCGAAGATCGTGGGGCGCGCCGCGCACGGGTACAAACTGCCCAACGCCACGTTGTTGCGGCCTCCCGAGGACGCGGAAGGAATCGATGAAGACGAATTGAAGGAACGCGCCACCCGGCTGACCGCGAAGTTTCTCGAATTCGGTGTTACCGGAAGCGTCACGCAGATTCACCCGGGGCCCGTGGTGACCACCTACGAATTCAAGCCCGAACCCGGCATCAAGTACAGCCGCATCACGAACCTCGTTGACGATTTGTGCCTCGCCATGAAAGCGGAGTCGATCCTGATCGATCGCATCGCGGGAAAATCCACGGTCGGTATTGAGGTGCCCAACCTGCACCGCGAGATCATTCACCTGCGCGAACTCGTCGAGTCGAACGAGTTCATGGGGTCGTCCTCCCGGCTGAGTCTCGGCCTGGGAAAAGACGTCACCGGCAAAATTCGCGTCGGCGACCTGACGCAAATGCCCCACTTGCTGATTGCCGGCTCGACGGGCTCCGGCAAGAGTGTGGCGATCAATTCCATGGTTGTTTCCATCCTCATGAAGTCTACGCCGGAGGAAGCGAAGCTGATCTTGATTGATCCCAAGCGTCTGGAATTGAGTCTTTACGATGGCGTCCCGCACTTGCTGACCCCCATTGTCACCGAACCTAAACGGGCTGCGAACGCCCTGCGCCGGGCCGTCATGGAGATGGACGATCGTTTGCGCAAGCTGGCCGAGCATGGTGTGCGCAACATCGAACAGTACAACAAAATGTTCGAGCCGGAATCGACCCTGAGCCTGTTTGACAACAATGGCGAGCGCGAGCGCCCCCTGCCCTACATCGTGATCGTTATCGATGAACTCGCCGACCTGATGATGGTCGAGCCGCAGGGCGTGGAAGAATCCATCACGCGTTTGGCCCAGATGGCGCGCGCCGTAGGGATTCACCTGATCCTGGCTACGCAGCGGCCCTCCGTCGATGTGATCACGGGCTTGATCAAGGCCAACATGCCGTCCCGCATCTCCTTCCGTGTCGCCTCCAAGGTGGATTCGCGCACCATCCTGGATTCCAACGGCGCGGA
>JBEKAD010000096.1:0-11670 GCA_050018435.1 Terriglobia bacterium | reverse complement strand
GTTTCGCTCAGGCCCGTATTGAAGCCCAGCTTCTTCAGCCCGTCCTTGAAGAATTGGGTGTTCGCCCAGAGCTGCTCGATGAGTTGAGGCTCCTCTTCCAGGACTTCGAAGGCGGCCAGGCAAGTGGCAGCGACCGACGGCGGGTGGGACGTGGAGAACAAGAACGGGCGGGCCCGATGGTAGAGGAAATCGATGGTGTCGCGCGTGGCGCACACGTAGCCGCCCAACGCGCCGATGGCCTTGGAGAGCGTGCCGACCTGAATATCCACGCGACCGTGCAAGTTGAAGTGGTCGACGGTGCCGCGCCCGTTGCGGCCGAGCACCCCGGAAGAGTGCGCGTCGTCAATCATCATGATGCACCCGTACTTTTCGGCTAATGCCACAAGCTGCGGCAGCGGGGCGATGTCGCCCTCCATGGAAAACACGCCATCGGTGATGAGCAGCTTGTGGCATTGGCGGGCGGCGATTTCCTTCAGGACCTTCTCGCAGGCTTCCACGTCCTTGTGCGGGAAGACTTTGATTTCCGCGCGCGACAGCCGGCAGCCGTCGATGATGGAAGCGTGATTGAGTTCGTCAGATATGATCACATCCTCGCGCCCCAGGATGGCGGCGACCGTTCCGGCATTGGCCGTGAAGCCCGACTGGAACACCACCGACGCTTCCACGTGCTTGAAGCGCGCGATTTTTTCCTCGAGCTCCATGTGGATCGACATGGTGCCGGCGATCGTGCGCACGGCGCCGGAGCCCACTCCCCATTTTTCCGTGGCCTCCAACGAGCGCTGCCGAAGTTTCGGATGAGTGGTCAATCCCAGATAATTGTTGGACGAAAGGTTGATGACTTCCTGGCCGTCGAAACGCGAGACAGGAAGCTGCTCGGTTTCCAGAATGCGCAACTTCTGATAGAGCTTCTGCTCGCGCAGTCTTTCGAGCTCATCGGTGAGATATTGCAATTCCGCTTTTGGCATTTTCAAACTCCGCACGTTGATTTAGGGCGATTTTAAGGCGCCATGATAGCACAGCGGCTTTGGTGCGAGGATGAGTACAACGCGGCCGACCCGCAACCCAAAAAGGATTTCACCACAGTCGCTCATGTCGCTTGGCGTCACCCTGAAGCATGAAAATGACCCCTCACCCACCCTCCTTCGTCGGGCACCCTCTCCCCAAGGGAGAGGGAAGCAAAACGTGGAGGAACCCCGCCCTCTCCCATGGGGAGAGGGTAGCGAGCGGAGCGAGACGGGTGAGGGGTCCTGTCCGGAATTTTCGGAGCAGAGGGCACAGAGGTCACGGAGAGCAGACGGGGAAAAACCATGGGTTGACAAGCAAGGAAGCGTGATCTCTACCCGCGCAAGCAGATGTGCTTTTCTCTGTGTTCTCTGTGCGCTCTGTGGTGGTTCTTTTCCTCGCGGCGCACGAAGAAGTTGGCTCTTAGTGCCACGGGGAAGGCCCGCAGGGAGGGTCGAGCCCGCTATTGAAGTTTGTGCCGGACTTTGGCCAGGCCATCCTTCGCCAGAGTGTAGTCCGGGGAGAGTTTGAGGGCTTGCTCGAAGTGGTGGCGCGCCTTGCCATACAATTCCTTGGCCGCATAAACACGCCCCAAATTGTAATGGGGATAATGGTAAGACTCGTAGCGGCGCGATTGCAGCGAGCGCTCGAGCCACGGAATTGCCTCGTCGTATTCGCCCTTCTCAATCAGATACGCGCCGATATCGTTGTAGGGATTGCCAAACTCCGGGTCGATCTGGATGGCCTTCTTGCATTCCGCAATGGCATCGTCAATCTTTCCCTGGAAGCGGTAGGTCCATCCCAGAAACGTGAAGGCTTCCGCCGTGGGATGAAGGTCCAGCGAGCGCTTATAGAGTTCGACGGCCATGTCGTAATCGCCGCCCATCTGGTACTGATACGCCTCCTTGAGCAGTTCCCACGCGGACTGGAGTTCTTCGGCGCCCATATGCGGTTGCGAATCCTTCCTTACTTCTAGTTAGCACAGGCACCCTAAGTTGTCAATGACGCGAGAGAGATCTCGGCGCGATGGCCTCCATAACATCTTTAGATTGTTGAAATTATAAAACTCTAATCGGGTATGAAGCGCCGGAGATAATCCACGCCCTGCTTTGCCCACGCATCCTCAAGGGCGATGGTTTCCTGTAGGGTTTTCTGCTCCGGGGTCCAGGATTCCAATATGGCGGAGGGCTCAATTCGAAGCGACGCAAATGACTCCACCAGCCAGGCAATATTGAGCTGGCCCTTACCCACTGGACAGCCCATGATCGAGAAGCCCATTCCGTGCGCTGCCGGTTGCACGACAAAGTCCTTGATCTGGAGACTCAAGGTGCGATGGCCTAATACCCGGACGGAGATTTCCCATCCCTGGGGAAGCGCCAGAGGATTCGCCGTGTCGAGGGCCGCTCCCAGCCAGGGGCTGCGAATAGATTCGAGGAGTTCGTTGAGTTCCTGCGCGGGGATGCGGCTGTTGTCGATCGCCAAGCCAATTTTCCCCCCCGCCAAGTCAGCCACCACGGCGCGCAGGCAGTTCAAAATCTCGAGCCGCATCGGAATGTGCCCATCCGCGAGCTCCGGCGTGGTTTTCAGAAGGATGGCGCCGATTCGTTTAGCAAATTGTATTTGGTGCCGCAGGTGCCCCGGGTCAATTCCTACCGTTCCCATTTCCAAGTCAATTTTCCATGAGCCCGCATGCTTCACCACCTCGCGCAACTCTTTCTCGGGGAGTTTGTCCAGTGGCATATTCGGCCCGAACTGGACGAGGCCCACGCCAAGTTCCTGGGCTTTCTCCAGCAGTTGCAGCGGCTGGAGGGGGTGGCTGGGTGGGGCGTCAGGGAGGCCCATGGCCCATGGGTATGTGTAAGAGCTTATGCCCAGCTTCATCTTAGTTTGTCCTCATCGCAAGCGCTCCGTGATTATAAGAGGAATGACAGGTACTTTACCACATGAACCTGTAACTGCGTGATTAATCGGTGCGGCGGTAGTGGGTCAGTTTGCTGACAGGGGTAGGGAGAACGGATTGTATTCCGTCCCCCCTCCCTCCGAACCGGACAGGCGGATCTCGCGCATCCGGCTCTCCCGTGGGTAGTTTTACCTCGGAGAGGATTGACCGATTTAAGCCGGGGCGCGACGGAGAAGGCGCCCTCAGCTAAGCCCAGGAAGCCAACTTCCCGGCGCCTGCTCGAAACAGGTCGTCAACATGCCTAGCAGGATGCAGAAAAAGTCAAAAAGCGGCCTGTTTTTCCCTACTTCGGCACCTGAAAGTCCTTTGTTTTCAGGAGAGGCTAGCAATATAGTTATCCCGAAAAAGAGTTTTTCAGCATCCTGCTAGTGAGCGGCTCTTCGGTGCAAGACCAGTCATGCTGGTCACGTGGCTTCCGGCGTGCTTAGCCCGTAGGCACTCGCGCCGGGGTCTTCTCCGTCGATCTCCCCACTCGTCATCCACCTTCCTGCGCTCCCTTCGCTCCCGGCCCCTTACGCCCCTTCTTTGCTCCTATGGGCGCTGTGACTCCTGCCCGCCCCGCCGTGTCACGAGAGGCGGCGGTCAGAGACCGCCGCTACAACGGGATTTTTTCACAGCTTCGTGAGCAGCGGGCGGCAGGACCGGCTGCACGCCCGGATGGTGCGCCTCAACCTGATGACCGGTGCGCACGCGCTGCACATGGTGGTGGGCGTGGGAGTTCTTAGCGTGTTGCTGGCGCAGGCGTGGAAAGGCCACTTCGGACCGGAGCGCTTTAATGCGGTGGAGACCGCCGGCCTCGATTGGCATTTCGTGGACATCGTCTGGATTTTTCTCTTCCCGCTTTTGTATTTAATTGGAGGGCGATACTGAATGCCGGGTCACGTTGTTCCGAAGAAAATCGATCTCTTCATTTTCGGCGCGCGCCTGGCGCTGACCGCCCTGACCACGGGCATGGCATACGTGGACATGGGCCAAGGGAACACCGTCGTGGCGCTCATCATCGCCTGCTGCAAGGCGACGCTGGTGGTTCTTTTCTTCGTGCACTTGCGCTGGAGCACCCGCCTGATGCGCGTGGTGCTGCTGTCGGCGCTCCTATGGCTCGTCATCCTGATCAGTCTGACCACCACCGATTTCTTCTCGCGCGATTGGACACCGATTCCGGAAGGCTGGGAATCGTCTCTGGTGCGGCCGCCCACCCTGCCCGGAAATTTGCTCCACCGGCGGTAACACCATACCTGCACCGGCACGTCTTCGCTCTTGGCGTGCCGCTACGCGCTTGCTCCAGCGCGTTTGCAATTGCCAGACCGGCTACGTTATAATCCGGCCATGTTCCTCGCATGGAGTGGGTGTCCTATGGTTCCCAGCTTACGTTTCCGCCGGACTTGCTTGCTGTTGGTCATCTTTCTTCTCTTTCCTTTGCTGAAAGTCGAGGCCATCCAAGGATTGGGGGTGGCCAAGGCCAGAAAGCGCTCTTCGTCTCCGGCCGTTACTCCGCAAGCCGGTGAGGCGCCAAAGCCCCAATTGTTGAATGCCGACTCCAATCCAACTTTGCGGTATCCAGTCTCGGTATGGGAATCCTCAATATCTTGTGGGTGGCTCGATGTGACCAGGAGCAGCGTTAGCTACACGGTGGTCGAGTCAGGAAGGAAAGGCAAGGCATCCCCCGGTGTGAAGTTCATGGCTCCTGGGGAAGTTCAGTATCTGGTTGCTCCGGCGAACGCAGCAGGCAGCGAGGAGTTTGAAGTCCGCTTGAGCGAAATCAAGGACATCAGGCTCATCAAAGGGAATCTTCTGCAAATCGCCTTTGCCAGAAGAGGACCACTGCTCATCTACTTACCGCAAGGCCAGTGGGGAACGGTGGGAAAGCCGCGCCAATTCGAGGAGGCTGCGCAACAGAACCTAGCAGGGACGATGGGCATCCAACGCGCCGTGCAGAATTTCGACACCGTTCTGGCGGAGGTGAAACCGCCACCCCCTCCCCCCCTGGACGTTAGGTTGCACGCCGAACCTCCCTCGGTGGTGAAAGGCCATCCCGTGACGCTGGTCTGGAATTCCACCAATGCCACCAGCCTCGATCTTGAACCCGGCGTGGGCCGAGTGGCGGCGGCGGGAGGAATGTCGCTGGTGCCGCTGGAGGCTACGAATTACACCCTGACCGCTAGGGGCCCGGCAGGGACGAAGGCCGTCAGCGTTTTCGTAACCGTGACCGCACCCGCGCCCGCCACCCTGCCCACGATTGTTTTGATTGAGCCCTCCGCCGGCGAGGGGCAAACCGTGGAGGTCGCCAGTTCTCCCCTCATCATCCGCGGCGTGGTGATGGACGCCTCCGGCATTCCCGTCGTCACCATCAACGGGAAGTCAGTGACCATGCGCCCCACCAGCGCGCAGGCAGCCCAATTCAGGTCCGACCCCTTCGCTCTTCAGCCCGGCGAAAACCGCTTTGAAGTGAGTGCCGTCAATGGCGCCCACGGCCAAGCCAAAGTGGACTTTGTTGCTCGCCTCACCTCTAGCGTACCCAAAGTACAGCCCGCCGGACCCGGCAATTTCCGGGGGCTGAGTAAAGCGGAAATCCTCAGCTTGTTACAAGGTGACGTGCCCAGCGCGCGAGTGGCCGAATTAGTGAAGGAGCGCGGCATCAAGTTTGTCCCAACGCAGGACGACTTGAAGGAGATCCGCGGCGCGGGTGGCGCCGATGACCTGATCGACGCCATCAACCGAGCTCCAGCCCCCGCCAGGAATTAGCGGGTCTTCATACCGGATCGCATTCTTCAACAAGCTACACATCGCGCCAGGACGTACGGCCCTTCTGGAATGACGGCGACTCGCGCGTTTCTTTCCAATCCCCCTGCGAGTGCGCGGATAGCTTCCTCAGCACTTGCGCAGGCCTTTCCCCAAAGGGCGGAGTGGAATTCGCGCGGCAGGCCCGGCACGTAATAAAGGACTTCCGCCCGGGTGGTGACGAGGGCGAGCTTTTCGAGCTGCCATTGGTCCACGGTCACCGGCACACCCTCAATTTTCTCCATAAAGACGTGATCAGGCGACCCCTCGGCCAGCAGGCGAGCGAACTCTGGCCCGCCCACTCCTTCCTCGCAGGCCGCGAGCAGCAGGATTTTCCCACCACGTTTCACGATGTGTGAGGCTGCGGTAATGCCCTTCACGGCCTGGTAAAAGGTCAGGTCAAGGGGGTAGCCGGCTGCCGTCGTTATCACCGCATCGACAGGGTGGTCGAGGGTTTCCAGCATGACGCGTGAGACAAACTCCACTCCTTGGCGGTGTGCGGCCACGGGGTCGCCGGCGAAAACCGCGGCGATGGGCCGGCGGGGAGTGCCGCGGGCGAGCGCCACATCCACCAGAAAATCGTGGCGCGCCAAGTGCGCGATTTCCAAGAGTTCCCGGTGCAGTGGGTTGTTTTCAATCGCGCCCTCCACCGCGCGTGGATCGCGCATGAAGCGCGGACTGTGCAGGACCTTGATGGTCTCCTGCGCGGCGAGGCCAGGAGCGATGAGCTTGCGCCCGCCGGAATAACCCAGCATCAAGTGCGGCTCAATAAATCCCAAAGTGATGTGGAGGTCGGCGGAAACAAAGCGGTCGTCAATATAAACCGGCGTTCCGACGGCGGTCTTTCCCAGGCCGCGATGCTCGGAAAGTTCGCGCGCGTGGTGATTGAACACGCGATAACGGGCGGCGGTCTCTCGACCGCAGATTTCGCGAAACTCGGCTTCCGTCGCCGACCGGTGAAGCCCCGTGGCAATCAGGATGGTGATGCCCTCGCGCGGAATGCCGGCCGCCTCCAATCGGGCCAGCACCGGAGGAAGCACTTCCCGGTTGGGCGCCGGCCGCGTGATGTCGCAAACCGCGATGGCCGCGGAGCGCTTGCCGCGGGCCATCTCGGTGAGGGGCGGGCAACCGATGGGCGAATCCAACGCCTGCTCGATGGTCGTTGCAGCGTCATCCAGCGGAACGGCCGACCGCGCTTCAAGCACGCGGTACTCGAAACCCTCCGGCAAATCGAGGGTCAAACCGCTTCGACCAAAAGCAAAGTTTACCTGCATCTCGGCATTGTAACGCCAAGGGTAGCCGGTGTCTCTTCCCGCGGGTTGTGGGGTCCTTTGGCTTGAAGGGAGGGTGCATCGCCAACGCTGCTGGTCAATCTAGGGTGAGCGCTAGCTATTCTTCATACGGCCCCAGAAACCGCTCGCCGTTGAAGTGGATTAGGTGGGTCGGCGCGTCCGCCGCCCAGACCTCGGTCTCCCACGAGATCTCGCCCAGGTATTTGGTCATCGTTTGGCGGTCAAGGAATGCGGTCACAAACACCAACCCGGCCTTCGACCCTTTGAAGAGAGTCTTGAGTTCGTTGCGCCTCTTTGGGTTGACAGGCCCGTGACTTGTGACCGCCTCAACCAAAACAAGCCAGTTTTTCTTCTTGATGTACACGACGACATCCGGCATCTTGCCGTGTGCGCCAATTGTGACACCGAGAGATTCGATCACGCTCTCGTCGAGATAGGCAAACTTCTCGTCGGTGTCGCCTACATAGACGAGCGTAGCGCCCCCGGTAAATAGTTGGCAGAAGTCCTTGATGATTCGCTCGACGAGGACGTTTTGCCCACCCGGGGACAGGGTAATAGTCTTGCCTGGAGCTATCTCGACGGGTATTCGCTTCATCTCCCGCTCTTGCGCGTACTTAGCCTTCAAGGTCTCGACGGAGCGCAAGTACGCTCTCAATCCGTTTTCCCAATCTGCGGTGCCGTAGGTTTTGAGCAGTTTCAACAGCCTAGCTTCGATTCGGTACACCGCATATGGGCTGTTGGTGGGGCGTGAAGGGTCATCGGGATTGATGACAACGATGCCAGCGTCGAGGAACTGATGAATGGTCTGGCGCCTCACCGTTTCGCGTGTGTTCGGCGCGTAGTCCTTCCCGTAATGCGCCCTGAAGAAACTCATCATCGGAGTGATGCCCATCGATGGGTTTGTCCCTTCCGACCAGGGGGTGTCCGGTTTCAGGCCAAGGAGGGACAAGAGGGTCAGGGCGGAGCGTTCGTTCTGCTGCTCACGCGGCATCCCCAGGTCTTTGAGTATCGCCAGTGCCTCTTCAATTCTGTTCTTTGCTCTCACCGCGTCAACTCTGGTATCGGCCAAGTTGAACACCTCCTGTTGCAGCCATTCGTCGATCGTGCCTTGGTCCGGAAACTCGTCCCCGATTTTGGAACCTAAGGTCTCAAGCTGTGCGGTGGTGGGGTACCTCAAGTTCCTCAAGTCCGTAGCGTTAACTTGCGTGTGTCCATTGAACTGTCGGAAGTATAGGTCAACCATCGTTGAGTTCAGATAGACCGCAAGTCCCTTTGCGAACGTCACGGGAAATCCGTTGCCATGCCGGTGATAATAGTTGATGTGGTTCTCGAATCCGACCCGCTCCGCGGTAATATGCTCCGGGTCGTAGACAGCGGCAACCACTCGGCGATTCTCTTCCTTGGAGGAGAATCTCTTCACGAGCACATACGTACCCCTCGGGACGAGTAACTCTTCGATGCCGGGCAACACTGTCATCGCTTGCGCCTTCCTGCCGCCCGGCTTCGGCCATCGGATGTATCCGTTCTCGAAATTGCGCGGGTAGATCAGAGGCAGGGTGTTTGCGCCGGGGTGGTCGCGCAAAAATTTCGTCGCTCGAAAATCCACGACCCGGCCCGTCGAGACTTCGAGCCCCAAGTCGTACAGCGTAGAATGCAGCGAGCGCACATGCTCAGCCACGGACGCGCCCAATTCGTCGGGAACGATGTGGATGAAATGTTCGCGGTCGCTCGGGCGAACGACCTGTTGGTAGGGGATTTCCCGAACTGCAACCAACTCATCATCCGGGCCTGCGCTTGAGGCGATAGTTACGCTTCCATCAGTGCCGCCACCCTTCACGCCGTGGAAAATCACATTTTCTTGCAACACATCGTCATCTTTGAAGGCGTCTTGCCGGGACTCGAACACATGAATACGGCGAAGCGCCAATGTGACAAGTAATAGTTCCCGAAACGGCTTGAAGTAAGGGCCGTTGCAAAAGCTGCGGGGAGTGATAGCCACGATCTCGCCCCCTGGGGCGAGGAGCGCGAGGACGACAGACAAGAACCCCGTATATAGATTCGAGGTTTCCACGCCAATTTCTCGGAGCATCAGGCGCGTTTCCGAATCGCTGCTTATCTTTTTGTAGGGTGGGTTCAAGATGGCGCAGTTGAAGCAGCGGGCAGGCGTAAACATTTGCTGTCGCACAATTCGTACGCCATCATCTATGAAGTCGCGCCCGATTAGGTCGGACTCGAACATGATGCCCGCGTCCTCACAGGCCTTCTCGCACTGCCGCAATGTGTCAGCGAGATACCCTGCAAGATCGGGGTCGATCTCGTAGGCAGTGACGTGAATCTTCCTCGGCCTGTTCGACCGGCCACAGATTTCCCCAACAAAAGCCGCGGTGAGGGAGCCTACTCCGGCTCCTGCGTCGAGAAGCGTGATGCTCTGCTGCTTCGCATCAAACATCGAGGCCATGAGGCGCGCCGTCGCTGGTGGCGTCATGAACTGGCCCAAGTCCGAGCGGCGCTCCGGGTCTATCTTTCGATTGGCGTCGAGTCGAAAGAAGTCAACGCTTTCCACGAGCACGGGAGTTTTTCCTTTAGCCGGAATTCCCTTCTGGGCTTCCCGGCCGAGTTATAATGTAGACCTGACTGGCGCAGGGCGCAACCGTTATGGCGCCATTTCAAACTAAAGAGACCCAGCACCACTTCAAGCTAAAAGATCCCACTACGTTCTCACACATGCCATTCTCACGTGCGGGCGCCCATGCGAGCGCGCCTTTACGAGCTTCGTGTATAATTCCTTTCCCCCATCGTCACCCAGGGATTTTCCGGTGATGCGAAACTTCCACGATGCCTTTGGAGGCCTGAATGCGCCGAACGGTTTTTCTCCTGGCCAGCTTGGCTCTTGTGGCTGCCTCTCTGCCCCTGTTTTCCCAGGAGGCGAAACTCAATGCGCACATGAAGGGAGCCTTCCGCAAGCCCGCGCAGAATGGCTGGATTTTCGTGCATCTGGAGGGGACGCCTTTCGATATGGGATTCCAGCACGGATACCTGCTGGCCCCGGAAATTGAGGACGCGGAAAAAGTGGTAGTCCTGGAGCAGACCCACGACGGCAAGCACGACTGGAATTTTTTCCGTAATGCCGCAAAAGATATGCTGTGGCCCCACATCGAACAGCAATATCGCGAGGAACTTCAAGGCATCGCCGAGGGTTTGCGTGCGAAAGGTGTAAGACTGGACATTTGGAATGTGGTGGCGCTCAACGCCTTCTGCGAATGGGACTACTACGTCAAGGAGTATGACCGGCAGCATCACATCACCGGGTACGCCTCGCTGGCTTTGCCGGAGCGTTGCAGCGCCTTCGTCGCCACCGGCAGTTACACGAAGGATGGTAAGGTCATCATCGCCCACAACAATTGGACCAGTTATTCGGAAGGCGCGCGGTGGACCATCATTTTTGACATCGCGCCCGTAAGCGGCCAGCGCATCCTGATGGACGGTTTTCCCGGCCTCATTCATAGCGCCGACGACTTTGGCATCAACTCCGCCGGGCTGATGATTACCGAGACCACCATTTCGCACTTTTCGGGTTACGACCCTAACGGCATCCCGGAATTCCTCCGCGCGCGCAAGGCGATGCAATACGCCGCTTCCATTGATGATTTCGCGCGCATCATGAAGGCAGGGAACAACGGCGGCTACGCCAACACCTGGCTGCTGGCTGATCGCAAGACCAACGAAATCGCCAGCCTCGAGCTGGGGCTCAAAAACGTCACGCTGCTGCGCAAATCGGACGGCTATTTTGTAGGCTCAAATTTTCCCGCCGATCCCAAGCTGGTGAAGGAAGAGACGAACTTCAACGTCCAGGATATGGCGATCAGCGCCAACGCCCGGCACGTCCGATGGGAACAGTTGATGGCGCAGTATAAGGGGAAAATTGATGTGGCGGCCGCTCAACGTTTCCTGGCGGACCACTATGACACGTTCGAGAAGAAAGAGGATGCGGACGAACGCACCCTTTGCGGCCACGTCGATCTTTCGCCCCGCGGCAGTCCGCCGTGGCAGCCGCCCTACGGGGCGGCGGGCGCCGTTCAGAACAAAGTTGCGGACGCGACGATGGCGGAACGCATGTCCTTCACCGCGGCGGTGGGGCACGCGTGCAGCCTCAACTTCAACGCGGCCGAATACCTGCGCAAACATTCCGGATTTGCCTGGGAAAAATCCCTCCTGCGCGACATGGACGCTTTTCCTTGGACCTCCTTCTCCATCGCGCCGCAGCCCGGGCAAGCTGCCCCGAACCCTTAGTGCACAGTTTCAGCGACGGCGGGTGAGTGGTCAGTAAGGCGGGCTGGTTGCGTCATGCGATAGAGGTGGTTCAACGGAAGGCGGCCGGGCCCCACGGGGAAGGCCTGGCGGATGGCTTCGGCCACATACGCCTTAGCCAGCACCACCGCATCGCGCAACTGGCGTCCCAAGGCGAGGTTCGCGGTGACGGCAGAGGAAAAAGTGCAACCGGTGCCGTGCGTGTTGTCAGGCTTGATGCGGTCGCCGGCGAAAGATTCCATCGTCGTTCCATCAAAAAGAACGTCGACGGCCTTGTCCAGGTGCCCGCCGGTCACCACCACGGCGCGCGCACACAATTCGACCAATTTG
>JBEKAD010000095.1:0-11703 GCA_050018435.1 Terriglobia bacterium | reverse complement strand
TACGTGGAATGGCTGTAGAGTATCGGAAAATTCAAATCGATTATGACCGTTTTCACTTGCAATTCCTTAGAATGTAGGCACTTACACGGAATTTCAAACCAAACGTTAGGACACTACTGATTCCGAATTATGAAGTCTGCTGCACACATAGTTTCCGTGCAGGTGAGGGGAGTGGGAGCGGTGGTGGGGTCGAACCGGCAAATCAAAGGACGAATCGCCAATCGCTAAATCACCCGATGGCCCGATGAAAAGAGCAGTGACATGTGACAAGTGACCAGTGATGAGAAACAGGGAAAATCCCAGAGCGGGAAGGCGGGCAGGGCGAGATGCTTCGCTGCTGCTCAGGATGACAGGGCAGAGGGCGGTGCCGACGGCCAAACCCCCAGCGTGACACACTTCCTCACATCGGTTATCGGCAGTGCCAGGTGAGAAGATGAAGCAATTTGCTGACTTCAAAAATCGCAAAGCAGAAATCGCAAATCATCCAATCACAAAAACAGTGACGGGTGACCAGTGACGAGAGAACGGCCAAGTGCGAAGGGGGAAAAGCGGGCAGGGCAAGATCCTTCGCAAGGCTCAGGATGACAGCGCAGCGGGCGGTGTGGACGGCCAAACCCCTGCGTTACACACTCCAAGGGCAATGACAAGTGGCGAGTGGCGAGAAACAGACAAGGGCCAAAGGCGGAAAGGCTGGGAGGGCCGACGGCCTGCCCCTTGCGTGACACACTCCCCCATATCGGTTATCGGCAGGGTTCGGTGAGAAGATGAATCAATTTGCTGACTTCGAAAATCCCAAATCTATCACAAATCTCAAATTAGCCGATCACCAGATGGCCCGATGAACCGATGATCCGATGAACCGATGGCCCGATGATCCGATGAACCGATCTCCCGCTGGTGAGAAATCCGAACCAATGTTCATCCTTGGCCGCCTACACCCAGAACATTTCGGGATGGTCGGTGGGGCCGTCGACGTGCCCCACGAGCTTCTTTTCCATCGTGGGGCGCGAGATCGCGAGTTCCTGCCGCAGGCGTTCCATATCGGCGGCGCTGAAGGGCGAGAAGTTGCGCCCCAACGCCACGTTGCGCTCCAGCATTTCCACCTGGGGCATGCCCGACACGGCGGCGGTGACCGGCAAGCTCAAGGCGAAGCGCAAAAGGGAAGCGGGATCGGCCTTGCCGGGTTCCTGGCCAATCAGCATTTCCTGGCCGAAGACCTTCATGGCGATCACACCCAGCTTTTTCTTGTTGGCCGCCAGCAGGGCGGTCTTCTCAAAACTACCGTTGCCGGAAGGGTTCAGCGCCATCTGTACGCAGTCAAGCGGATGGCGCTCGATGGCTTGGGCCATGGTCGGGCCGTCGGTGTGGCTGGTCATGCCGATGAAGCGCGTCATCTTTTGGTCCTTTGCTTCCAGCAGGCCCTTCAGCGCGCCGTCCGGAGCTTCGAGCCTGGCCAACATGTCGGCCTTGCCGAGACTGTGGATGTGCAGAAGATCCACGTGGTCGGTCTGCAACCGCTTCAAGCTCGCGTCCAGCCGCTGCATAAAGGCATCGCGCGTGCGGTCCATAATCTTGGTGGCCAGCCACACTTCCTTGCGGCGAGTGGCCATGACCTTGCCCACACGGGTCTCGCTTGCGCCGTCGCCATAGGCATACGCGGTGTCGATGTAGTCGATGCCCAGGTCAATGGCGTGATTCAGCACCGCCAGTGCCTGGTTCTCGTCTTTGTACATCAGGAAGCGGCTGCCGCAGCCAAAGGCCAGAATGGAAACCTTGGCGCCGGTGCGGCCCAACGTGCGGTGCGGCAAGCCCCCTTCCGTGGCCGAGGCCAGATTCGTAAGCCAGGGAAGATGGGCGCTGGCTGCCCCCCCGGCGGCAAGGCTTCCCAGAAATTTTCGTCGCGAAAAATCTTTGCTCATGGCAACTCCTCGAAAGGATCAGTCCGGATTTCTCACCACGCTTGGACACTTTCAGAGGGCTGCCGGGAGGGCGGGGCACGGGAATAATCAGGAGGGCCTTGTAACGGCGGGGCTAAAGCCCCGCCCTTCCTGACCCGTGGTGAGAGATCCAGGTTAGTGCGGGCGTGCCCGGAGACGAGATTATAAAGCCTTTCGAGCCCCAGCCAGTATTATTTGCCTGCATTCTATAGCGTGAAACGCTCGGCCCTTGCTCCATGGGAGCGAAGGTGCGGAATACAACTTGACGCGTAGGAAAGCTCGGTGCTAGGTTGCCTGCTTTGGTTTCAATGGGTGGCGAGGATCGCGGCGTGGTGACGCAGAGGAGTGAGAGGCGCTGTCGCCGCGGCCACGGCAAGCAGGAAGGGAGAATCGGGGGTTGACTCGGGTGCGGGTAAGGAAGTTTGTCTGGCGCGGCAAGGGACTGGCAGTGGGCGCGCTCCTGGTGGCATTGGCCGGCAGCGCGCTGCCGGTTTTCGCCCAACTGAACACGCGCTTGCTGCTCACCACCGGGACGGAAGTTCCCGGGCACGGTGGGCTGGCGTTCGGCCCGTTCTTAAGCCTGGCGATGAATGGCAATCAGGACATCATCTTCCTGACCAGCTTGCGCAGCCTGCGCATTGAGATGCGCGCCGTGGTGCGTTCCACGGGAGTCAGCTTTTCCGTGGTGGCTTTCCAGGGGCTGCTGGGACCGTTTCCCCGCACCACCTACGATGCTTTCAGCGCCCCCAGCATGAATGACTCTGGGGTGATAGTTTTCACCGCCACGCTGGTATCGGACCAAGCCGATGTGCCGAGCGTGGTCGTGGTGCGGCAGGAAGGCTCGAAGCCCAGGGCGGTGGCGACCAATCTGGACACGCCGCCCGGCCAGGCGGGGGCGAAGTTTGAAGAGTTCTCGGCTCCGCTCGTGACCTCCGACGGCAGTGTGCTGTTCGGAGCGCGCTGGGCGGGGAAGGTCGCGGGCAGCGGTTTGTTCCTGTGGAGCCCGCGCGGCCTCCAGGCGCTGCCGTTGCCGGCGGGATTGCAGCTTGGCCCCAAGGATTTGCTGGAGCCCTTTTTCCTTGGCCACGATGAGGCGGCCTTTCTCCGCCGCGGCGTTTCCCCCGAGATTGCTACCGAGCAGTTTTTCCGCGCCATCGCCATTCAAACCTTTCAGGAGTTGCAACCTCCGCCGGATCCCACCCGCACCGCGGAACTGCTGGCGGCGCGAGCGGACGTGGCGCCCGTCCAAATGCTGCTGGTCTACCTTGAAAACGGCAGCATCCAGACCGCTTTGCTGGCCGGCGATCCCACCAAGCCCGTCTTGGCCAAAGAATCTCTCAGCACCACGCCCCTCAAGCCGGTGGGAAAAATCCTGAGCCTCACCATCGGGCCGCGAGGGAACATGCTCTTCGCCGCCGCCCCCACCGACGCGCCTAATGATCTGGCGCTCTTTTGCAATTGTGACGGTCAGTCGAACCGGCTGACGACGCCCGATGATTTCCTTCCCATCACGGCGGCCGGACCGGGGAAACTCATCCTCTCCCTTACCGGCGATACCCAGCAAACGGTGGCCTTCATCGCTCCCACCACCAGCGGCGATAACAGCGCCATTTACGTTACGGCAATTCACTGAAAACCGTTCAGAGTTGATAGTCGATAGTTGATAGTGGGCGGGGACTGCGCGGCTGGCGATAGTCTTAATTCGCGTTTGGGTGACCCCCTCACCCGGCCCGCCCCGGCTGGAGAAAGCGCCGGTTGCGGTCCACCCTCTCCCCCAAGGGGGCGAGGGTCGTACATTCAAATTACCGCCCCCCTCGCCCCCTTGGGGGAGAGGGGCGGGGGGTGAGGGGGTTATGAAGTCGAACAGGGAACAGTCCCATTGATATAGCTCAAGTGAACAGCGTTGGGGTTAACCCTCCATCTGGGCTTGCAGGACCTCACCCGGAAGTTTTACCAATCGAGGTCTGGGCGCGGATTTGGTGCGGTCGATGCCGCAGGTGGCGCTGACGCCTTGTGACCCATGGCGTTGGGAAGTTGGCATACGTGCAGAAGCCCCATCCGTCTTTTCCGAGGGATCGCCGCCCTCTCGCATCCTCTCGATTCGGATTCCCAACGTGCGTTCCAACTGAAGTAGGTCGGGGTGCTGGTCTCTCGCGAAGAGGGTGGA
This sequence comes from Terriglobia bacterium, assembly GCA_050018435.1. Taxonomy (GTDB): domain Bacteria; phylum Acidobacteriota; class Terriglobia; order UBA7540; family UBA7540; genus Bog-366. The sequence continues at coordinate 7,599 of JBEKAD010000095.1, read as the reverse complement.
GGCGACTCCGCGTTCTCCCGCACGCCCAGTACGTCCGGCGCGATGGATAAAGCTCTCGGCATCGGCGGGCAGATCGTAGTTGATGACGTGGGCGATGTTTTGCACGTGGATGCCACGAGAAGCCAGGTCGGTGGCCACCAGTATGCGGAAGCTTCCGCGCTGGAATCCGGCCGGCGCGATCGCAACGCTCAGACGGGCTCCGCGCACGGGGCGTTCCACTGCCATTACGCCGGCGAATGCTCCCGTGTGTGCCCCAAGGGTGTGGACCCCGCCAAAGCGATTCAGCACTTCAAGCGGCAGTTGGTGCTCGACTATCTCCATTTGGTGCGCCGGAAAAAACCCTGCCAGAAGTTGCACGGGCCGGGCCAAGCGAAGCCGCTCCCTAACATCCCGGCCGCGCCGGCAAAGACGGTGTGAAGGAATTCGATTGTAGATCACCGTAATGACGACAGCGACCGCGTAGAAAAGCTTGCGGTGCGCCACCATCGCTTCCGGCCACAAGCCAACGACCACGATACGGATGTAGTGATTCGCTACTGGAAGATTCCACTTCCGGCCACTTTCAAGCTGGCATCCCGCGCGGCGGGATGCGCCGCCCGCCGACAGCCAAAGTCAAGCATCCCACGTACCAAGGGCTTTCAGCAGCAGAGATCGCACGCGGGTTCCGGTTGGTGTGGGCAGCAATCTGGTCGGGTCTCTCCAGGGCAGTAGAGGCCTGACCCGCACGGTTCTAGTCGCTTCATCGGCAAAAACCCCAAGAGCAATATAGCCGATGGGGAGCTCAAACCGCTCGAGAAGCCCTATCATGATCCCTGTATAGGCCAAGAAAAACTCTATCCGTTCGTCATCGATCTTCTCCGCGTGCCTCGGATTGCGAGCTTCAAGCCTCCGGTAGGCCGCCATCGGTGGAACGAAAACGTGCCAGAGACAGGCATAATCCACTCCGCAGGTTGCCACCGCCAGAGCCTGGCCAAGTCCATCGTAAAGCCGAGCCTTGGGAATCACGAAGTCTGGTGGTTCTTCCCTCCAGCGAATGAGCTTGAGCTCATTTCCCCACAATTCGTGGCTTGAATCTTGAATCAGGATGTCAATATCGGGCTGGAGCGGGTGCCGGTAGCTCTTAAGGCGAGAAACTGCCTTCCGGCTTCCAGCCGGGAGGCCCGCAATGAGCTTCCATGGGCTTACACGAGCAGCGATTCGATACCCATTTCGGCGAAGGAGATGCCCTAAACAATCGCCGATGACCCTCTCAGAAATTGACTTGCCGAGGAGCAAATTGCCAAAAGCCGAAGACCGAGTAGCGATTCTACGGATTTCCGAGAGGAACTCGTTTCTCATAATTTACTAAAGAGTAATCAATGCTTCCGCGGGTGGTACCAACATCACTTCCTGGTGCCTGCGGATGTCCGCATGTCCAGGGGTGCCGCTGCCTTGCCGGGGTTCTACGCATGGAATCCGCTTGGCCTATCGCAGACGTCTCAAACCCAGGCACGTCTGAGGGAATCTCTCAACTCTGCCGCCCCCTTCATACGCGCACTGCCTGCCTTTCCCTTTCTCTTAGTCCGGCGGGAAATAGTTGGTGTCAGTCCTAGTCTGGACCAAAGCCGGCGCGCAAGGAGACTCGGAGTCTTGCGCCACCGGTCATGTCGATACCTCGATGTTGCTTCTCTAAGCAGAATCGTTCAGCGGACAGGCTACGTTGCAGAATGAGTGTTGCCGGTCTCGTCCCATCATGGACACGGAAAACGTAGCTGCCTCCAGTGGCCCTTCCCGGAAGGAGGTCCTCAATTTTTGGGGTGGGGAACCATCGGCTAGAGGGGTACGAGTATTCGTAACCTCGGTCTACTATGAGACGTTCTTGCAGAGACGAACAGTTCGGGTCTTTCCCCAGGTTCTTGATCCCCACGCTGACGACTACAAAATGGTGTCCTTCTCCCGGTGTCTCCGGGTAGTGCTGATCGCCGATTTGTGAAGTGGTCGCCACAGCAGTCGTCACGATTTGCAATTGCCCGAGCCGCAGCGCCTGGTTCGCCTGCTCTACCACGACGAGATTGTTCTGCATTGGGAGCCCTTCTAAGGCGAGTCGGACTTCCTGCGGACCTCTGGAGGGTAGGAATGAAGCGTAGTGGGATCGGCAATAAGCCTCTGCGTCTGGACGCTCCTTCACGATAAGTGCGACTGGCCTCTCGCCGTCCTTCACCTTGAAGGCATAGGAGCGTACCTTCTCCCTGATGCTGTAGTACGTGTCTTGCCTGGCAATCGCCCCGTTTTCCAGTAACCCGTTCACTTCTTTGTCTCCCCATGCACGATCTAGGATCGTTGCCTCTCCCCCCCTCTCCTCTTTTCCTCCGGGGACGTATACCATCGCCGTGCTAACCTCCAGTTGCGCCGTGAACGGGGCACAACTCAAATCTGATTGCGATTTGAAGGCCACTCTAACGACAACAAACTGGTCTGTACCGTGTTGTGACCACGTGCCTAACTCGGCGGCAGCTATGGGCCCTGTATCCACGGCTGCTGCCGTGATCTGCCAAACTCCCGAGTCACCCCAGTACGGGTCTCCCTGCGCGCGACAGAGACCAGAAGAGAGAAAGAACACGGATACTAATGCATACACACAGGTCCTTGCCGGTTGCTTGTAGATGCTCCCCATTGTACTCCCTTTGGCCCCTTGGCAATTGTCGGCGGCATCCCCGCACCACCGAGGAGTTTCGTGATTCTTCTTTGATAATTACTCGCCACCATATTGTTTATCTCAATTTTTTGAGCGCCGCCTTTACACCCTCAATATCCAGCATAATGTAGTAAGCTCGGTGACCTCCGCGCGCCACATGTGTGCGCGGGAGGATTCCATAGCTTACGAGCGGCCCGAAGACCAGGGAACCGCTTGATGCCCGACCTTTCAGCTTCCTGTATAACCCAAGCGCCCGCCAATTCGCCTTTAGGCCGGTCAGCCTCAATCATACACGCCTTAGCGACGGGGAACCAGCGGGGCAATCCCTTAAGAATCTTTCAGTGACGATGTAGCCTTCAGTTGTCCTTTCTTCGTCCCGCGCGTTTGATGAGCTGGACTTTGGTGGGAAACCCCATAGGACTAACCTCCTTATCTAGTCAAACTACTAGATATCACAACGCAGACCAAATGACAACAAGAAGGAGTCAGAGTGCTCTTTATCTAGTCAAACGCCAAAGTCCAGCGCCCCGATCAAATCGGGGCTCACGCGCTACTCTGAGCTGCGCGATCCCACGGCTTGCGCCGTGGGCCCGACTACTTCGCCACTAACGTGGCTCAGACCCCCTCAAGCGCTCTTATCTTAGCGCCTATGGTTCAGCCGATGGACATAAGTAGGTGTATACTCCACTCGTCGGGAGGCCAAGAAATCAGTTGCGGATAGTAGGCGGCAAGAACCCGCGGCTCCTCGCCTGGCGGTACGGTGGGTTACATTTGAGTGGTTGCCGAGTATGAAAATTGCCATCGGGTTCCAAATCGTTGCGCTCGTATTAGCAGGTCTGGCAGTGATCTGGGGTGTTTTTGCTGCGTGGTCCATCGCTTTCCCCGGACCCGGCGGGGACTGGGCCGCTGTGGGTGTGTTGGCGGCGTGGCTGGTGAACGTGCCGATCGGCCTCCTGACCCTCGCTATGGCCTTGATCGTGAGGAAAGGGTCCCCACGCCTGCGCCGCCTCTCGATCGCCACTGCGCTCGTGGCTCTGTCCATTCCCATCATCGCAAGTCTTATTTGGCGCCACTTGCATTGACTCTGAGATCTGTACCCACGCAGCACGGACGTCCGGAGGCAGCCTACACGGGTTTAACGAACCTTGATTCGTCCGCCCTCAAACTTGGCGGGATACGGAGCCTTCCATGCTCCCGGCCGCCGCTTGCACTCCACACTTTGTGGTCCCACGTGGCAGTTCCGTACTAAGCGGGCGGGCTGGCGCAGACGGTCGCTTATTAGCGTCGGCGATCTGGACTCTCTTCCGCCAGGACTTTGGCGTGCGTATACTCTCCGGCAGCACGCCGTTCTACAAGCGCACGTACAGCCCAGGACACCTCCCATTCACTACTACCAACACCTATCGGCGGGCGCCCCTTATCCTTCCTGAGCGTTTTTCCCGTTGCTTTGCCCGAACGGGAAATCGCAGACCTCGAAGGACAGGGGTCTGTGCTAGGAGTCTGTCGGAGATAGATTTCGTTTGACGTAGAATCAACAACTTGGCGAGATTCAAGTGTCTGTAAGTTATTGATTCTTCGTTGAGAGACTGTTATTTCCGACACACTCCTGGCCGGCGGAAAAACCAAGCGATCGCTGGCCAGGAAATTCAGGATGGAGCAAAGGGTAATGGACACACCGTTGGCCAGTGTGTAGTTCATGGCCCACGTGCCCACAAGAAGCTGCATTAGAACCAGGTTTCCGCCCACTGATAGCGCGCCATTCGCCATCTGAAAGCGCAGAAGCCTCTTCCACCGGCCCGGCTTATCTTGGCCCGTGCGGTCTCGCCAAGTCCAACGCTCATGCCACATGAAGTTGTGGAGCACGGCAACCTCAACCGCCAGTCCAGTGGCGAGCAGATAGTGCAGTCCCACTCCCGCGGTGAGCGCCGCCAAGGTGGAGAGTTGGATCAGAATGCCTAATCCTCCCACCAAATTGAAGGCGAGCCAGCGCCGCAACGGGCCAGTAGCGCTGACCTTTAGCGCCTGCCCTGAGCGAGGCGAAGGCTCAGCACGCGATGACACCGCACCAATGCCGACCTCCCGACCATGTCGGGACAGGTTCCGGTCGGCGCTACGCTTGCCGGCCAACCACCGCCGCACGCCAAGAGTCGCCGTCATCGCGGCAGCCTCTCCGCCAAATAGAGAGCGTGGGTGTTGCGGACCGCCGAAACCAAAAGTTTCAGCGCCAAGCCCGCAATCGCCACCACGCCGCCCACGTCGAACAGTCGAAACACACCCAGGCTTCCCAAGTGAACCCAGGGCTTATAGAGAAGGTATAGGGTCCCGACGGCCAGGATGATCCGCAGCTCGGTGGGGCCAAACCCCAGGAAGGACAGGTGAAACACCCGCCGGACATGCGTGGCCAGAAACTCCTCGGCCGCCGCCGTCAAGTAGGCGGCGAGCATTCCCAGCGCCAGGAGCGGATTCATGTACCCCGAAAGGGCCAAGCCGCCCAGCAGGAAGAAAGTGCCCACCAAGTCGAGCACATGATCGACATAAAAGCCGTATCTCGGCCGCTGTCGGTTGCGAACACGCGCCAGGGTGCCGTCCAGACTGTCTCCAAACCAGTTGAGGGCGAGCGCAAGGACGACGAAGAGTAAGGCCAAGGGATTCCGGTTGGCTACCCAGTAAGCAATTCCGGCAAGGAGCATCGCCGCGAACCCCAGTAAAGTTAAGTGGTCGGAATTAACCCAACGCGGCAGACGCTGGGCCATCCAGACTAAGGCCATTTTCTCGACTCCCGCCAAGACGCTTCCGTGCTCTCGGATTTCGGTTGGATTGCCGCTCGTCATCATGTAAGCCTCCTTTCCAAAATGCCCGCCCACGCGAGCCCTGCAAAGCACTGTGCACTTGCATAACCGAGTTCGTGACCTAGCCTAAATGCTTGTGGACAAAGGGAATTGTCTACCTTGCCGCTGAGGATTCACGCCCCTCGGGCGGAGTGTTTTTCTGACACTGGAGGGTCGCTGCGGCAGCATTGCCCGCTGCGGAAGCCGTGAAGAATTACTGTCTTTACCCCCGAGGCGCTGAGACGCAGAGAAAAAGCCTTTCGTTTTCGAATCTCTGCGCCTCCGCGCCTCGGCGGTGAGAAGGAGGGATTGTTTTACAGCTACTGCCGCCCGCGCACGGCGGGTCAAAGGAGACCGTGGGCTACGAACTTCCACCCGCCAAGCGGGTTGGCGCGACACGGCAAAATTGGAAAGTACCCAGGCTGGGTGCGCATGGCAGAGCACCACAGTAACGCTGACCTTTAGTGTTAGGTGCCGGGCCCCTGACACTTGGCACCTGACACCCAGCACTTGGCGCCTCCTGCCGCGAAAGATGCTTGAATTTCCTCCCACTTCCCGATATAAACGCCTCGTCAGATGCGAGCAGGCAAGTTCGCACATACTTCTAACATTCGAGGGAAAAGAGGGAATGAATCATGACGGACGAAATTAATCGACGAGATTTTATGAAGCGTGCAGCTTTTACCTCAGCGGGCGTCAGCCTATCGATGGCGGGGTTCAGCACGACCAATGTTCTGGGTGCGAACGACCGCATCCGGCTGGGGGTTATCGGCACAGGCCGGCAGGGCGTGGACGATATGAAGAACTTCATGCACCACGGCGTGGAAGTCGCGGCCGTGTGCGACGTCTATCAGCCCAACCTGGAAAAGGGGCTGGCGGCGGCAGGCGGCAAGGCCAAGTCGTTCAAGGATTTTCGCAATGTGTTGGACGACAAGGAAATTGATGTGGTCCTGGTCGCCACTCCTGACCACTGGCATCCGCTCCCGGAAGTCGAGGCCTGTAAGGCGGGCAAGGACGTTTACGTGGAAAAGCCCATCTGCGTGGCGGTGGAAGAGGGCCAAAAGATGGTGGCGGCCGCGCGCAAATACAATCGCGTGGTGCAGGTCGGACTTTGGCAGCGCTCCAACCTGCACTTCCAGAAAGCCGTGGAGTTGGTGCAGAGCGGCGTGCTGGGCAAGGTCAGCTTTGTGCGCACCTGGAACTATGGCAACAGCTACCCCGATGGCCAAGGAACTTATCCAGATTCCGACCCGCCAGCCGGGCTCGATTGGGACTTTTGGCTCGGCCCCGCGCCCAAGGTTCCTTACAATTTTCAGCGCTTCGGCGTGGGCGATCGCTGGTCCACCTTCCGCTACTTTTACGATTACGCCAACGGTTGGCCGGGTGACTGGGGCGTCCATTTGATGGACATCGTGCAGTGGGCCATGCAGACCGACGGTCCGACGGGCATCACCGCCATCGGTTCCAAGCACTATATCAAGGACAACACCGAGACTCCCGACACGCTGCAAATCACCTGGGAGTACCCCAAGTTCGTCGCTACGTATGAGAGCCGCCTGTGCAACGGCAATTCCATGTACAAGCACGGTTACGGAATTGAATTCCATGGCACCGACGCCACCATGTTCCTTGACCGGAGCGGCTTCGAGGTCTTTCCCGAGCCGGTAACACAAGGCGACTACCGCGAGATGCACCGGTCTGCCGCAGGCAAGGGTGAACAGGAGGAATTGGGTAAGGCGCCCGTCATGAAGATGGAAAAGGTCGATGACGGCCTGCGGGAGCACGTCGGTAATTTGCTGGAATGCATGCGCACCCGCAAACCCCCGCAGACAGACATCGAATACGGCCATCGCAGCAGCAGTTGCTGCCTGCTGGGCAACGTCGCCCTGCGCACCAAGGAACACCTGGAGTGGGACGTCGCGAATCAGAAACTCCTGAAGGGCAGCGCCGCAGCACAAAAACTCCTCGGCCGCGAATACCGCGCGCCCTGGAAGTTGGCGGTCTAGCCCCAATACTGTTCACATAAGGGGTTTGAGGAAATTATTCATCAATTTGTTCCGGAGAGACCCCCTCACCCACCGCCTTGCGGTCCCCCCT
>JBEKAD010000094.1:0-11718 GCA_050018435.1 Terriglobia bacterium | reverse complement strand
CAAACAGGACGAATCTCTCAGCCGCAGGCGCAGGGATTGCAGCGCTACGGTGTGCTCCGGGGTGGGCTGAAGGTACGCCATGAGCGCCACATAATCCCCCCGCCGCGCCTGGTTCAGGAAGGCCGCCAGCACTCCCCCCACCGATGAGTCCGCCGCGCCCAGAATTGCCGCGTCACCATAGATCTCCAAGCCGTCAGAATCCAGAAGCGGCTTTCCCTCCGGGAATTTTCCCTGCGCGCGATATTCCGCCAGCAAGCTCTTGGTGTTGTCCTTGCTCTCCTGCACGTTGGGCTGATCGAAAGGATCGATGCCTAGCAGCGCGCCCGCCGTGGCCGTGGCCACTTCCCAACGGAAGAACTCCGCCCCGAGGTCAAGGACATCTCGCAGGATAATTCGAATCACCGGATGCCCGGCGGCCTCGAGCGCTTGGAGCGCCACTTCCGTGGCCTCGTCAGCGTCGGATACCAGCTTGATGTGCACGAAGAGACGGTCCTGCCCATAGACCGCCGGATCCCGCAACGCCTCGCCCGCCACGGGGACCAGCCCCTTCCCTTCCTTGCCGGTGCTCTCCGCGATGAGTTGCTCCACCCAATCGGCAAAAGTCACGATGGCGGGAGAAATCACGAGAGTGATTTTGTCGCGGCCACTCAGTCCGGCCGCGCCCAGCGCCGCGCCGAGGACGAGGCCAGGATTATCCTTCGCCGCCACTCCCGCTCCACAGGCCTCGGCCATGTGCGCGGCGCGTTCCAACAACCCGTGAACGTGCACGCCCGCCAGCGCTGCCGGTATCATGCCAAAATTTGAGAGGGCCGAATAGCGGCCGCCAATGTCCGGCTGGCCTGGGAAAATACGACGAAAGTTCTTCTCTTTGGCGACTTTTTCCAGCGACGTCCCGGGATCGGTAATTGCCAGAAAATTCTCTCCCGCCTGGCCGCCCTTGATAGAACGGACGCGTTCATAGAAATATTGGAAGAAACTCGTCGTCTCGGTGGTCCCGCCCGATTTGCTCGAGACCACAAAGAGCGTGTGGGCAAGGTCGATGGATGCCTCCACGGCCGCGACACTGGCCGGAACGGTGGAATCCAGCACGTGCAGTTGCAAGAAGCCGGGCGCCGTGCCGAAGGTGGCGCGGCAAACATCGGGGCAAAGGCTGCTGCCGCCCATGCCCAGCAAAACCTGATGGGTGAAGCCCGCGCCCTTTACATCGTGGGGAAAACTTTCGAGGACGTCCACTTGCTCGAGCATGGTATGCGGCACGGTCAGCCATCCGAGGGCGTTGTGGATTATTTTTTGATGGCCGGGATCCTGCTTCCACAGCGTCGCGTCACGATCCCACAAACGGCGCGAAAAACTTTGCGCCTCCAGCCGGTCGAGCGCCGCGTTCGTGGCTGCCTGCAAGCCTTCAGCGATCTCCGCCGGTTGCACCGGCGGCGTCGGGGAATATTGCCGGCGCTTATCGGCGAGTGCCGCGAGCAACTTTTGGTAATCCTTCGCGAAGGACTCCACTCCCTGGTCTTCCAACTTCCGGGTGATTGCCGCCAGGTCAATTCCTGCTTCCGCCAACTGCTGCATCACATCCCGAGCCTCGTCCACGCCTCCTTCAATCCGCGGGGCCGGCTTGCCGTGATCGCGGTAAGCCGCCAGAGTGGCCGCCGGCATGGTATTGATGGTGTCGGGACCAATGAGCGGATCCACGTAAAGCGTGTCGCTGTACTGGCGATTCTTAGTTCCGGTCGAAGCCCAGAGCATTCGCTGCACACGCGCGCCCTTCTGCGCGAGGGCTTGGAAGCGCGCACCGGAACAGATCTCCTTGAACTTCACATAGGCGAGTTTGGCATTGGCAACGGCCGTCTTGCCCCGCAGTCCCTCCAGCCGCTGTTTTTCTTCCGCGCTCTTCGCCGCTGGCAATTTCGCTTCGAGCTGCTGGTCAGTCATCGTATCGATGCGGCTCACAAAGAAACTGGCTACGGAGGCAATGCGGTTAAGCGGCTTACCCTCGCGCGCCAGCTTTTCCAGTGCGGCAATATAGGCAAAAGCCACATCCTCGTAACGCTCGATCGCAAACAGCAGGGTGATGTTGATGTTGATGCCCTCGCCCAAGAGTTGCTCGATGGCAGGGAGGCCTTCCGCCGTTCCCGGAACCTTCACCAGGATATTCGGCCGGTCAACCTCACGCCACAGACGATGCGCTTCCGCAATCGTCCCCTGCGTGTCACGCGCCAAGGTGGGCGCCACTTCGATGCTGACAAAGCCATCCCGGCCATCGGTCAAGTCATAAACCGGGCGGAAGAGATCGGCGGCCGCGCGAATGTCCTCGACTTCCAAGGCTTCGAAAATAAGCGGCGTCTCTTTGCCCGCCTCCACCAATTTCCGGATCGCCTCGTCATAGTCGTTGCTGCCGGCGATGGCTTTCTCAAAAATACTGGGATTGGACGTTACTCCCGAGACCCTATCGACATCGATCAACTCTTGCAGATGTCCGGAAGTCAGCTCATTGCGGCGGATGTAATCGAACCAAACGCTCTGGCCTAAGCTGTTTAGAACCCGCAGTGGATTGCTGCTCATAAGAGAATCCTCCTCCCGATCCTCGCCGCGGTGGCACAGGCACTCTTGCCTGTGCTCAAGCGGTAGCACAGGCAAATGTGCCTGTGCCCCAATCAAACATGCAATGGGTTAGAACGTTAGCCCCAATACTGTCCACTTAATGGGTTTCAGGGCAAAAAGTGGTAAAAGGTTACCGGGCGACCCCCTCACCCGTCCCGCCCCGGCTGATGAAAACGCCGGTTGCGGTCCACCCTCTCCCCCAAAGGGGCGAGGGAAGTAGATTCAAATACCTCTCCCCTCGCCCCTGTGGGGGAGAGGGGCCGGGGGTGAGGGGGTCGAGTTGGGACCAGCCAGCTTAAGTGAACAGTGTTGGGGCTAGCCCTTACACCCTGAGCCGATCAGCGGCCCAAAAGCTCGTGCGCGCGCTGCGCGATGTGCGCCCCGGTAAAGCCCAGTTTCTCAGCGATGACTTTATACGGAGCAGACCAGCCAAAGCGATTAATTCCGTGCACGGCGCCCTGGGGTCCCACATAACGATCCCAGCCGAAAGACACCGCGGCCTCCACGGCGAGGCGCGCCGTTACGTCCGGCGGCAGCACTTCGTCGCGATAAGACTGCGGCTGTTTCTCGAAAAGGTCCCACGAAGGCATGCTCACCAGGCGCGTGGCAATGCCTTCCGCGCTCAACTTCTCGTAAGCATCGAGGGTCGGCGCCACCTCCGATCCGGTGGCAATCAAAATGATGTCCGGCATCTTGCCCTTGGCATCGGCAAGAACGTAAGCGCCCTTTTCCAGTCCCTTCGCCGAGGCGTACTTGGTGCGATCGATAATCGGCAAGACTTGGCGGCTCAACATCAAAGCAACCGGGCCGCCTTTGTGTTCGAGCGCCACCCGCCAAGCGACACCGGTTTCGTTGGCATCGGCAGGCCGAATGGAGCAAAGATGGGGAATGACGCGGCAAGCCGCCAGGTGTTCAATCGGCTCGTGCGTGGGGCCGTCCTCGCCCAGAAAAACGCTGTCGTGGGTAAAAACGAAAATCGCGTGAGCCCCCATCATTGCCGCAAGGCGCAAAGACGGCCGCAGGTAGTCAGAAAAGACGAAGAAGGTGGCGCCGTAAGGAATCAATCCGCTTAGGGCCATGCCGTTCATAATTGCGCCCATGCCGTGTTCGCGCACGCCAAAGTGGAAGTTGCGCGCGCCGTAGTTGCCGGGCTCGAAGTCCTTTTCACCTTTGATCAAAGTGTTGGTGGAAGGCGCCAAGTCCGCCGAGCCGCCGAGCAAGGTGGGAAGAACGGGTGAAATGGCGTTTAAGACCTTGCCTGACGCCTGCCGCGTTGCCATCGGCTTTTCGGTGGGGCTGAAGGTAGGAATCTTCGCTTGCCATCCCGGCGTCAATTCTCCCTGGGTAAACCGGTCCCATTCCGCCGAGTTCCGGAAACGCCTGGCGGTAAGCCGCCAGCTTGGCTTGCCACCCGGCCTCTGCTTCCGCGCCCTTTGCAAGGGCCAAGTGGAAATGCGCGCGCGCGTCTTCGGGCACCAGAAACGCCGGCTCCAGCGGCCAGCCGAGATTTTGCTTGGTAAGTTTTACTTCCTCTACCCCCAGCGGACTTCCGTGGGCCTCCGCGGTATCATGTTTGTTGGGGCTTCCGTAACCAATGTGCGTGCGAATCATGATGATCGACGGCCGTCCGCGTTCTTCTTGGGCGGCGCGAATCGCTGCGTCGATGGCTACCAAGTCGTTTCCATCATCAAGCCTTTGAACAAACCATCCGTAAGCTTCGAAACGCTTGGCGCGGTCTTCCGTGAACGCCAGTTCGGTGGAACCTTCAATGGAAATGTGATTGTCGTCGTAGAGATAAATCAGGTTGTCGAGCCGCAAGTGGCCCGCCAGTGAGGCGGCTTCCGACGCCACCCCTTCCATCAAATCGCCATCGCTCACCAGGGCATAAACTTTGTAATCCACAATCTCGTGGCCCGGGCGATTGAAATGCGCGGCAAGATATTTCTGGGCAATCGCCATGCCGACGCCGTTGCCGAAACCCTGTCCCAAGGGACCCGTGGTGGTTTCAACCCCGGGGACCACCCAGTGCTCCGGATGGCCCGGCGTCTTGCTCCCCCACTGTCGAAACTGTTGCAGCTCCGCCATTGGCATGTCGTATCCCGTCAGGTGCAACAAGCTGTAAAGAAGCATCGAGCCATGTCCGGCGGAGAGCACAAAACGGTCTCGGTTCGGCCAGGCAGGCTTGGCCGGATCATGTTTCAAGTGGCGAGTCCACAGCACGTATGCCATCGGCGCCGCCCCCATGGGCATGCCGGGATGGCCGGAGTTGGCTTTTTGTACGCCATCAACGGCAAGGAAGCGAATGGTGTTGATACAAAGCTGGTCGAGTTGCGAGGGACTTAAATTGGGATTTGAGGTTGGATTAGCGGTTTGACCTTCCAAGCGATTAGTCCTCCACGGGAATGAAATTACTTGAGAATGTTGAACAAATTTATCGTGGCACTCCCCTGCTCAGCTCTTTGCCAGCCCCATTACTATTTAGAAGCTGCCAAGGCCGGAAAGAATCGAACCTGAGAATCCAACTATTATATACCGTTGCATTCCAAGATTGCAGGGAGTTGACGCGGATTTTACATGAATGTGGGAAACCGCGGGCGCCAGCCCGCCGCTTCGGAAGATGTCCAAATTATTCCTTGGTCGTGCATCCTGGGCCGGGACCCGCGCTGCCGCCCGAGGTTTCGCCACAACCTCAACGTGCCGTAGAATTGCTTCATTGGAACCACCTCCTAGACGTGCACCATCTGGCAAGCTTGGTTCAATCGGACGCCTCGGCTTGACTCAGGTCACCCGGGAAATATTCTCCTGGCAGGCGTTTATATCCCTCGGGGCTACTAGAGTCCGGAAGCATATATCCCACATGATTCTCCCACTTCAGGCCCTGGTCCGTAAAATAGGCACTGATTAAAAGAACTGCACACTTCCTCAAACTGGAGAATGGCCTTGCGGTATTCTTCGCCAGCTTGATCGCGTCGACGTATCCGGCAAGCGAAATGGTCATCTCCTGGCCAGGACGGAAGTTGAGCGGAAACCCGGTACCCTTCGGAACATGCTGCCTCATGCGATTGAAGTAAACAGGCGCTGCAAGCGCAGGTATTTGGCCAAACCTCAAGTCCTGATCGTAGTGTTGATCCTCCGGGAAAACGATGCCAACACTCAGGTACTCAATGGTCGACGCCGATCTGTTCTTAACGACGAATGACAGATTGCTTATCCAATCTTCCCCGGCGGTGAAGTACTGACGGACGACCTCGGGGTTCCCGGCCCATCCAGGGATGATCGGTTGCCCATTCTCGGTAACTTTGATCACTCTTATCGGGGCATACACTTCGTGATGGTTCGCGTCGGTCAGAACCGTTTTTGCCGCTCCGACATCCTGACTTTGCGCACTTCCGACAAGCCGCGCGCCCGGCCAGACTTGGGTCATTAATTCTGCGCCAAGGACGACGGCGAACAGGCACAAAATGGCTGCATTCAAGCACTGGAATACTCGTATCATGACGACGCTCCTTTTCGAATAGAAGCATAGGAGGCGGGTGAGATTTTTCACCCTGCGCCGCGCCCTTTCGGCAGCTAGCTTTGTCCGACGTCCCGCTAGCGCTGAATGCGCGCCGAACCGCCTTGGGCGAAGGCCCGCACCTGATCGAGGGTGGCCATGGTGGTGTCACCCGGATAGGTCGTCAGCAAAGCACCGTGGGCCCAACCGAGCTTCACCGCCTCTTCCGGTTCTTCCCCCGTAAGCAATCCGTAGAAGAACCCGGAGGCAAAGCCATCGCCGCCACCAACGCGGTCGAGAACGTCCAGCTCGGCCGTTGGCGCCAGATAGGTCTTGCCATCAATCCAGGCCACGGCGCTCCAATTGTGCCGGTTGCTCGAGCGCACATCGCGCAGCGTGGTCGCCACGATTTTGACGTGGGGGTGTTTCGCTACGACCTTATCGATCATGCCGAAGAAGGCGCTGGGGTCGAGCTTGGATTTCGCCGCGACTTCCGGCCCGGGAATGCCCAAACCCATTTGCAGGTCCTCTTCGTTCCCCACCAGAACGTCAACGTGCTCGACGATCTTCGCGATCACCGCCAGGGCCCGCTCATGGCCACCCCAGATATTCCAGAGCTTGGCGCGATAGTTCAGATCGAACGAAGTGACGGCGCCCGCCGCCTTGGCCGCCTTCATGGCCTCGGCGATGAGCTGCCCGGTGGTTTCCGACAATGCCGCAAAAATGCCGCCGCTGTGAAACCAGCGGACGCCGGCGCCAAAGATCGCCTTCCAATCGAAATCCCCGGGTTTGAGCATGGCCCCGGCTTCGTTGGCGCGATTATAGAAAACCACGGGAGCGCGTACGCCCAAGCCGCGATCGCTGTACACGGCGGCCATGTTGGGGCCATTCACGCCATTGTGCTTGAAATACTTGTAGAAAGGCTTCACGCCCACGGCGCGCACGCGCTCGGCGATCAGGTCGCCGATGGGGTAATCCACCATCGCCGTCGCCACGCCCGTTTGCAGGCGAAAGCAGTCCGCCAGGTTGGCGGCGCAGTTGAACTCACCGCCGCTTACGTGGATTTGGCATTCGGTGGCCTTGCGAAACGGAATAATCCCGGGATCGAGCCGGTGAACGAGGGCGCCCAGGGATAATAAATCCAGGGCGCCCGTAGGAGAAATATTGAGACCATATTTCATAAAGGTTCCTCAATGATTGCCGATTGTCGATTGACGATTTTCGATTGTCGAATGCTCCTGTTGAGAATCATTCATCGAAAATTGAAAATTGCCGAAGAACCATGCCCTTGCCGATTTCCGATTGGTTCAATCGGCAATCGGCAATCGGCAATCGAGAATTCCTAAACGGTATATTGGCCGGAAGCCACTTTGCCGCCGTGCCCTGTCCAGTTGGTGTGGAAGAACTGGCCGCGCGGCTTGTCCACACGCTCATAGGTGTGCGCGCCGAAGAAGTCGCGCTGTGCCTGGAGCAGGTTGGCGGGCAGGCGCCCGGTCCGGTACCCGTCGTAAAACCCCAGCGCCGTCGTGAACGCGGGTGTGGGCACACCAGCCTTAACTCCGTGGATAATGGCGCGCCGCCAAGCCGCTTGATATCTCGTCAAGGCTTTGGTGAAGAATTTATCCAGCAGCAGGTTGCTGAGCTGCGGATTCTTGACAAAGGCTTCCTTGATTTTGCCGAGGAAGCGGCTGCGGATGATGCACCCGCCGCGCCACATCAGGGCGATGCCACCGAAGTTCAGGTTCCATTTCTGATCCTTGGCGGCTTCGCGCAGGAGCATGTAACCCTGGGCGTAAGAAACGATCTTGGAACAGTAGAGCGCCCGGCGAACGTCTTCTACAAATTTCGTGTGGTCGGGCAATTTCTTGGAGCGCCGCGGCCCCTTCAGGATAGCGGAGGCCGCCACACGCTCCTCCTTGATCGCCGACAGGCAGCGGGAAAACACCGCTTCCCCGATCAGCGTCACCGGCATACCGAGGTCAAGCGCGCTGAGGCAGGTCCACTTGCCCGTACCTTTCTGGCCAGCGGTGTCGAGAATTTTATCGACAATGGGCGTGCCGTCCTCGTCCTTCTTGGCGAAGATCTGGCTGGTGATGTCGATGAGGTAGCTATCGAGCTCACCTTGGTTCCACTCGGCAAACACTTCGTGCAGTTCGTCGGCACTAAGGCCCAGCACGTCTTTCATCAACTGGTAGGCCTCGCAGATCAGTTGCATGTCGCCATACTCAATGCCGTTGTGCACCATCTTTACGTAATGCCCGGCGCCGTCTTCACCCACCCAATCGCAACAGGGCGTGCCGTCCTCGACCTTGGCGGCGATGGACTGGAAGATTTCCTTCACGTGCGGCCACGCGGCGGGGTTGCCGCCCGGCATGATCGAGGGCCCGTGGCGCGCGCCTTCCTCGCCTCCGGATACGCCGGTCCCGATGAAGAGCAGGCCCTTTTCGGCAAGGTATTTCGTGCGGCGGCTGGAGTCCGGCCAGTGCGAATTGCCCCCGTCAATGATGATGTCGCCCTTTTCGATGTGCGGCAGGATATTCTCAATCATGTGGTCGACGGCGTCGCCCGCCTTCACCATCAGCATGATGCGCCGAGGTGGTTTGAGCAACTGAACAAACTCCGCCATCGAATGCGCGCCCACCACCGGTGTGCCCGCCGCTTCGTTCTTGAGGAAATCAACCACCTTGGAGACAGTGCGATTAAACACCGCCACCTTGTAGCCGTGGTCGTTCATATTCAAAATCAGATTCTGGCCCATGACCGCCAGGCCAATCAGTCCAATATCACAACTTGCGTTTGACATGTTACCTCCAACCAAATTTGGTGGCATGAGCGCCTTGCCCATGCCCACCTGGGACGCTCCGAGCCCTGCGAAATGGAGGGTTCCCGTGCAGAACGGTCCAATGTTTGCTCTCCCCCACGTCGAAAGCGTATCAACAAGGTCGCGTCAACAATCCTCGTACGTCCACTCGGGGTTACACATTTTATCCAAACTTGCCGGTTTTGTGTCGTTAAGTTTTGGGCGCTGGCAGCGGCATTGACAGCATGTCGCTTTAAGCAAGTGTACCAGGTGTAGCGCGGACCTGTTCGTTAGGTCCGCGGCTTTTGGCTGTGAGTAGGGGAAAAACCTCGGACCTCCAAAAAAGGTCCGCGCTAAGGTTGCTGATGGTTAGGAGAGAGGAGGGAAAAAGTCGGGGGTGTTTCAAATTGACGGGAACAAGATTGGGCGAACGTGCTGCCGTAAACGATCAAGCTCATTGGCATTGTGTCGGAGGAGCTCGTGCCCCCAAATCGTGTCAGTTTCTTCCCGACAGTCCTTCGCCAAGGCCAAGCCGATATCTTCGTAGGAGCCTAGATTCGCCTGCCGGAGGGCTTCCGGTCTGCTTAGAGCACCAAGAATAAATACTCTTTCGGTCAAATGTTCGGGTATGCCTGCCTTGGCGTTATTTAGCCTCTCGATCCGATCGTCGAAGTCAAACACCAGAACCATAAATCGGTGGGGATATTTTTGCATTTCAGCGATGTGTTCCGTTTGGAATAGATCCAACACCTTACTCCAACCACCGGCGGGACTGAGCACTTGCATCTGTCCTTGCAGAGGCCAGTCAACCTGTAGATGAAATGCGTTCGTTATCACGAGGTTGGCACGGTCTTCAGGAAGCACAAAAACGTGGGGTTTAGCCCTGTTAACGCTCATGGTTCCACGTCGCCACGAATGAGCGCGTCAACCAGGTCGCCGCTGACTTTTAACTCCTCAACGGGACGGATGATCGTAGGCTCAAGATGACTGTTTCGGTAAAGAACGAATGTATTTTCGTCAGAAAAACGGCGGACTGCCTCTGGATTGTGTGAAGTCGCGATGAACTGACCATTGGATTGGAATGCCTTCCGAAGGGCCAGAACAAAGTGCCCGACCTCGGATAGTGCGAGATAGCTGTCCGGTTCATCCCAGAAGCAAAGCAGAGGGCCATAAGCATCGTTAGCGGCAAGCACCAGAGCGCAAAGCATGAAACATTTCTCGCCGTCAGACAAATCCTCAAGCGGAAGTGTTAGGCTGGCCTGATCCTTCGAAAATTGGACAAACAAGCTACGCGCCTCTTTGGCGACCAAGGGATTCTTAATGTCCTTCAAGTCGCGCATCACCTGCTTCAAATACTGATCGATCTTGGTATAAGCGGATGGCGCTGTGGCCAGGAGACCGGAAAACCACGCGGCGAAGTCAGTGACCTGAGGATTCGGTTGCAACGTTTCGTGATCGGAGTCCCCTTCCATAAGGCTGGGAATCGGCCGAAGAATCAGCATGCGAGCAAGCCATTCCTTGAGGATGTACAAGGGATCCTTGGTGGACTCCTGTTGGATTATTGGCAAAGCCACCAAGTGCCAGTCGAGTAGGAAGCCCGCGTCATCATTATTATTATGGTGGGTTCTTGCCAGATACACTTGTGCCACATCTCGGCTGTAGATGAGCACTCCATCAAGCGTGAGTTCCTCCTGCAGAACACGAAGCTCACGGAAACCCGCCGGAAACTCAAAGGCAATAACGTAACCGTAGATCTTGGCGTCTAACTCCACTTCAATCTCAAATCGCATCGGCACGCCGGCACGTCCGAATGCGAAATCCTTTGGTTTGACCAGGTCCCCTACGCGATTCGTACCTCGCGCGATTTTCTGTAAGATCTCCAGTGCAAACGACACTGTGGTTTTCCCCGTGCCGTTCTTCCCGATTAGCAAGGCGGACGGAAGACCGGAAACGGGCAACTCGAAGTTCTCTAGGCACCGGAAATTATGAACGTAAAGCCGCTTTATCACAGCAGGATGATACACGATGGGGGGCAGCGCAGAGCAGAAATTTTGCAATTCCACGCCAGGACGGCAGCCGGTAGGCACGGTCAGAGTTGTGCTCTGCGCCAGATAGGGGACGAACCGCGGGCTTACATATCAGGTCCGAGCTACGCTTGCTGGCTTCGTTGGTTTGTGTTATTCAGTCTTGCGCGGGAGAGTTTCTGGTTTCCTCTCCAAGCATCGCGGCGCCAGCCCTTTCATATCGAAGCGCCCGCCGGTTTAAAAGGCAATAAATCTTATCCGGAGAACTCTTTATGCCCCTAAGAATGAAGACTGCTAAAGAATGCCAACTGGATGTTCTGACCTTTGGCGAGTGCATGATCCGCCTGAGCCCGCCGGGCCACCAGCGCATCGAGTTCGCGCCGTATTTCGAGGCTTGGGTGGGCGGAGGCGAGTACAACGTCAGTTACGCGCTCAGCCGGCTGGGCCTGCGCACTTCGTGGGTCTCGCGCCTGGTGGAAAATCCCCTGGGCGCGTTTATTCGCAATCACGCCCGCGCCTCGGGAATGGACATCAGCCATGTCGTCTGGATACCCTACGACGGCGTGGGCAAGGCGGACCGCATCGGCCTGAACTTTACCGAAGTCGGCATCGGCGTGCGCGGCAGCTTGACGATGTACGACCGCGGCCATTCCTCCGCCGCCCACATCCAGCCCCGCGAAGTCGACTGGAAAAGCATTTTTTCGCGCGGCGTGCGCTGGTTCCACACCGGCGGGATTTGCACGGCGCTCAGCGATTCCAGCGCCGCGGCGGTGAGAGAAGCCATGGAAGCAGCGCAC
>JBEKAD010000093.1:0-11734 GCA_050018435.1 Terriglobia bacterium | reverse complement strand
CTGCTCCTCGGCAAACCCACTCCCCTGCCGCCTGAGGAAGTGAAGAAGTGGTGGGATCGTTACCACACGACGTATGGCCAGCCGGGCAAGAAAGCTTAGCGCAAGGCGGGTGACAAGGGGCTTTACGAGCCCTTGCGAATCGCATAGGATTGTGCCTGCTTTTTCAGGTCAGCGTTTTCAGGCGGGTCTCGAAAGCGCCGACCGTGGAGATTGTTCGATCGGATAGATGCTGAACTATTGAGGTTATGTCATGAACTTATCCCTCTTGTTTCCGATGGCGATGCTGTTCGCTGCTCCGGATCCCGTCAAGGCCGCCCAGCGGCTCATTTTCCTGAAACCGGTGGACATGCTGATCGTTGGCATTTACTTCGCGATGGTCCTGGGGATTGGCTTCTACCTGAAGCGCTATGCGAAAAGTGGCGAGGGCTTCTTCCTGGCGGGCCGGGAAATGACGGCCTGGGTCGCGGGCCTGAGTTTTATATCCGCTAACCTCGGTGCCTTGGAACTGATGGGCTGGGCGGGTTCCACCTATCAGTACGGCATCCTGGCGGCGCATTGGTACTGGATCGGGGCGATCCCCGCCATCCTGTTCCTCGCCCTCGTCATGATGCCGTTCTATTACATCTCCAAGACCCACTCCGTTCCCGGTTACCTGAAGCTCCGCTACGGAGAGTCGGCCCGCGGCCTCGCCGCCGTGATGTTCTCCTTCATGACCTTGTTCATGGCGGGGATCGACATGTACGCGATGGCGCTGGTCTTGAAGCTGATGCTGGGCTGGAATATTCAGTTCAGCATCTGGATGTCGTCGCTCACCGTGGGGATCTACGTGGCCTTGGGAGGTCTGTTTTCGGCGATCTTCAACGAGGTCCTCCAGTTCTTCCTTATTTGGCTGGGCGCCTTGCTGATTCCCATCCTGGGGTTGATCGAGGCCGGTGGCTGGACCAAACTTCTGGCGCGCATTCATCAGAATTTTCCGGCGGGTAATTACACTCACCTCTGGGGCCCCATGGCGCACACTGCGGGCAACCCCATGGGCATCCACTGGACCGGCATTGTCTTCGGCCTGGGCTGGGTAATCTCCTTCGGCTATTGGACTACGGATTTCCTGGTGGTGCAGCGCGTCCTTGCCTCCAAGGATCTCCGCGCCGCCAAGCTGGCGCCCATCATCGGCTCCTATTTCAAGATGGCCGTGCCCTTCATTGTCATTCTGCCGGGACTCATCGGTCTGGCCGTCCTTCCGTTCCACCTAGTTCCGGAAAAGGTCGCCATCGCCACCGGCCAGCACAGCTACAACGAGGTTCTGCCCCTGATGCTGGCGCGTTATTGTGGCCCAGGCTTGCTGGGCCTGGGCGTTACGGCGCTGATCGCCGGGTTCATGTCGGGGATGGCAGGGAACGTGAGTGCCTTTGCGACGGTCTGGACTTACGACCTCTATCGGCCGTTCATGCGTAAGGGCGCTTCCGACGACCATTACGTCAAGGTCGGACGCTGGTCCACCATTCTGGGCGTATTGGTCTCGATCGGTACGGCTTACTTCGTCATGCAATTCAGCAGCATCATGGACTACGTCCAGGCGCTGTTCAGCATTTTCATTGCGCCGTTGTTCGGCACCGTGTTGCTCGGCATGTTGTGGAAGCGCGTAACGCCAGCGGCCGGCTTCTGGGGGCTGCTCGCGGGCAGCGCTTCTTCGGTCGCGATGTTCCTGCTGGTGAAATTCAATCCCAGCACGCTCGCCTACATTGCGCTTTCGAGTGATGCCAAGACCATGGCCGAGAATATGTATCGTGCCTTGTGGTCGTGGCTGATTTGCGTCATCGTCACGGTGGCCGTCACCTATATGACCAAGCCCAAGCCCGTGGAAGAGTTGACCGGCTTGGTCTACGGGTGTACCCCGCTGCCGAGCGAAGGGCATTTACCGCTATATAAACGGCCTGTTTTCTGGGCCGCGATCTCATTGGCGCTGTTTTTGATCCTCCAGTGGATCTTTTGGTAGGGGGTGAGCATGGAAGCGCAGCCGCAAGACCTCCGTTTGGGAGGTGAAGGTGGCGCACATCGCGTCGCCGTCGATCGGGAAGACTCCAAGCCCCGCGATCATCACATGATTCCCGTCTGGTTCTTCGTGGGGGTCATTCTGCTGATTTACGGGTTAATCATTTTGGGTACGGGCATCTACGAGTTCTCCAGCCCACCTCTAGAGGCGCTTAAGAGCATGCCTCCTGCGATCAGGCATCCTGCGGTGTGGTGGGGAGCGCTGCTGACCGTCATCGGCGGCATTTATGTTTACCTTTACATGCCGAAGAAGTCTTGAGGGCTGGCCGATGAATGCATTTGGAGAACTGCCGGAAGGGCGGGGCTTTAGAGGCTGCGGAAAAACGCCGCACCGCGCATAACCACCCCGGCGCCCAAGGCGCCGCCCCTCCTGAATCAGGAGGGGAGTTATTAAAGAACTCCCCTCCTCAGATGAGGAGGGGTGGCGCGCCGCGCGCCGGGGTGGTGCTGAGTAGGGGAACAATCAGAAAGGCTTTGCAACGGCGGGGCTGAAGCCCCGCCCTTCCAAACTCGTTATCAGAAGTCTGGGCTAGCGGATCACGTGCCGGGCTGAAAACATTTTCCTTTACCCCCCAAGCTGCTGCGGAGAACGCCGCTTGACCGCTTACTTCCCACTCGCCTTGCTTTTTGCCGACGCACCCAACGCCCAAGCGATCCTCTCCACACACGCAGTGGATTTCCTCATCATCGCTATTTACTTCGTTGTCGTGCTCGCCATCGGTTTCTACTTGAAGCGCTTCACCCAAAGCGGCGAGGATTTCTTCCTGGCGGGGCGCGAGATGACCGCTTGGGTGGCCGGGCTCAGCTTTATTTCCGCCAATCTGGGCGCGCTCGAGCTGATGGGATGGGCGGCGTCTGCGTACCAGTACGGAATTCTGGCTGCGCATTATTATTGGTTTGGGGCGATTCCCGCCATGCTTTTTCTGGGCGTCGTCATGATGCCCTTCTACTACATCTGCAAGACCCATTCGGTGCCGGGCTACCTGCAACTGCGTTTTGGCGAACCTACGCGCCTGGTGGGCGCGTTGTCGTTCGTCTTCCTGACCATCCTGATGTCAGGCATCAACATGTACGCAATGGCCGTGGTCATGAAAGTGATGTTGGGTTGGGACATTCACCTGAGCATTTGGATTTCATCGCTTACGGTCGCCGTCTACGTGGCATTAGGAGGGTTGGTTTCCGCGATCTTCAACGAGGTTTTGCAGTTCTTCCTGATTTGGTTGGGCGCGCTGATGATCCCGATTCTCGGCTTGGTGGAAGCGGGGGGCTGGTCAGGCTTGGTCGAGCGCATTCACCGGAACTTTCCGCAAGGCGACTACACACACCTGTGGCGGCCCATGGCCCACTTTACGGATAACCCCATGGGCATCCACTGGACGGGCATCGCCTTTGGATTGCTGATGGGGTCGCTGGGCTATTGGACGACCGATTTCCTGGTGGTTCAGCGGGCGCTGGCCGCCAAAGACCTCCGTGCCGCGAAGCTCGCGCCGATCATTGGCTCATATTTCAAGATGGCCGTGCCGCTGATCGTGGTCCTGCCTGGACTGCTCGGGCTCGGCCTATTGCCCTTCAAACTGGTGCCGGAAAGCGCCGTCGGGCCAGGCCAACACAGTTACAACGAAGTCCTGCCGCTGATGCTGGCGCGCTATTGTGGACCGGGCTTGCTCGGGCTCGGCGTCACCGCTCTCATCGCCGGGTTCATGTCGGGCATGGCGGGTAACGTCAGCGCCTTTGCGACGGTGTGGACGTACGATCTCTATCGGCCTTTCCTCCGCAAGACCGCGACCGACGCCCACTACCTGTCGATGGGCCGCTGGTGCACGATCCTGGGTGTGGTCATCAGCATCGGTACGGCGTATCTGGTGATGCAGTTCGCCAGCATCATGGATTACGCCCAAGCCGTCTTTAGCTTTTTTGTCACGCCACTTTTCGCGACCGTCTTTCTCGGGATGATGTGGAAACGCGCCACGCCCGCCGGGGGATTTTGGGGTTTGCTGGTGGGGACGCTCTCTTCGCTGGGTATGTGGTTGCTGGTAAAGCTTGATCCCTCAAAACTCGCGTGGATTGCCCTCTCGATTCACGCCAAGCCCATGGCCGAGAATATGTACCGGCTGCTCTGGTCAGGGATAATCGCGGTGATCGTCACCGTGGTCGTGAGTCTCTTGACGCGCCCGAAACCCGTGGAAGAATTGACCGGCCTCGTTTACGGTTGCACCGATATCCCCAGGGAAGGCCACCTGCCGCTGCTCAAACGCCCCGTTTTCTGGGCAGGTATTTCATTCGCAATTTTCGCCGTGCTGCAATGGATTTTCTGGTAGACGGCGGAAGAACGGCTCCGGTAATCGCGCGCTATCCCAGTTCAGGTATTCCCAAGTCCTTCGAACCGAGCGGCGACATCTTAGCGTCCGGACCGTATTCCTCGAGCAATTCAAGCGCAATGCGCGCGCGGTGCACGCGCTCGCGGCCCATTTTGACCGCGAGGTCTTCCAGGTGCTGTCCTGAGGGATAGATGTCGGGCGCGTTGCGCAGACCGAATTTGAAATAGACCGGCGCGGCCACCTGAATGATCTTGGCCATTTCGTAGTAGCGGACGAAGCCGCCGAAGTTGTCCGGCACTTCGATGTAGAGATCAATGGGGATGTCGACCGCCTGCCGAATGGCGCCCATTTGCGCCGGGCTGAGGTCGGTGGGAATGTTCATCGTCGACACGCCGCACTGCTCGAAGATCATGGCGGTGGCGGGATTGGCGGCGGGCAGCGTGACGGAACTCTTGATGACCAGGTTCTTCGGCAACTCGCCCGTTTGCTTCATGGCGTGCAGCACCCAGATGAGTCCGAGGTCGGCGGGGAGAATACTGCGGATGCCGAGGTCGCAGGCGCGCCGGACGTCCTCGATGGCGTAAACCAGTTGATCGGCGCCACGGTGCTGGAGGCCGATGACTTTTCCCGCTGCGGAAGCCGTCTGCGCGCCGGTCTCAAATGTGGCACGCGGACCGACGAACAGGCAAACTTCAATGCCTTCGTGGTGTCCGATCTCGGCCATCTCGCGAATTTCGTCGCGCGTCAGCAGCATCACGCCGCTTCCCTGGCTGACGCGATGAATCGGCACCTTGTGCGCCTTGGCGGCTTCCAGCACTTCGCGAAAAACCCGCGGCCCTTCGACGCTGGGAATTTCAATGCGAAACTGTCCGCCGTCCTTGAAGCGCTTGGAACTGGGCGTCAGCGCATGGTTGTCTTCGGAGGGCAGCTTGAGCTTGGCGAGGAATTGTTGGGTCTTCTTCATGTGTGACTCCTGCTCGGGAGTAGTCCGTGGTCCGTAGTCCGTTGTCAAACGGCAACCTTGTTCAATGCGTGCGACGGACGACGGACAACGGACTACTGACGATCACGCATACTTCATATACACCGTGCGTGTCTCCGTATAGAAATCGAGCGCCGCCGGCCCTTGCTCTCGCATACCGAAGCTCGATTCCTTGGTGCCGCCGAAGGGAAGCTGGTATTCGACGCCTGCGGTGGGCAGGTTGACGGTGATGAGCCCGGCTTCGATCCTATTGATAAACTGATGAACACGCGTGAGGTTGCGGGAGACGATCGAGGCGGAGAGGCCAAACTTCACGCCGTTGGCCAGGCGCATGGCGTCTTCGAAATCATTGGCCACCATCAAGCCCAGCACCGGCCCAAACACTTCTTCCTGCGCGATGCGCATTTCCGGGGTCACGCCGGTGAAAAGCGTCGGCTCAACGAAGTAACCCAGGTCGTAGATTCCTCCCGTCAAGCGCTTGCCGCCGCAAACCAGTTTGGCTCCCTCGTTCTGGGCGATCTCGATGTATTTCAAATCGGTCTCAAGTTGGGCGGCGTCCACGGCCGGACCGATATCGACGCCGGGCTCGAGCCCGTTGCCGACTTTCAACTTGCGGGTCTTGCTGACAAGCTTTTCAAGTAAGGGCTCATAGACGGACTTTTCAATAATGGCGCGGCTGCACGCGGTACATTTTTGGCCGGCGGAAAAGAATGCGCCATTCACCAGGACATCCGCAGCGAAATCCAGGTCGGCGTCTTTAAGCACCACAGTAGGGTTCTTGCCGCCCATTTCGAGTTGGACGCGCACTTTACGCCGCGTGACTTTCTCGTAAAGCGCATTGCCGACTTCGCACGAACCGGTGAAGGAGACGGCGCGAACGGCGGGGTGCTCGACCAGAGTGTTGCCGACGGCGCTGCCTGCCCCCGTCACGTAATTCACCACGCCCGCGGGGATTCTGGCCTCGTGCAACGCCTCCACAATTCGGTAACTGCTGAGCGGCGCCAGCGACGCGGGCTTGATCACCACGGTGTTCCCGGCCACCAGCGCGGGCGCCATTTTCCAGGCGGGAATGGCGCTGGGAAAGTTCCAGGGAGTGATGAGCGCCACCACACCTAAGGGCTTGCGTAGCGTGTAGCAAAACACGTTGTCGCGCTCTGAGGGAATCTGGTAGCTGAACTGGCGCGCGCCCTCGCCGCCGAAGTAGCGCAGGATATTGATGGCGCGCTTCACCTCGCCTTTGGCTTCGGGAAGCGTTTTGCCTTCTTCCCGAGTCATCTCTTCGCTGATCTTAGGGAGCCGGCTCTCCAGGAGTTCCGCCGCCCTGAAGAGATACTCTCCCCTTCGTGGCGCGGGCGCAGTGCTCCAGGCGGGTTGCGCCTTGGCGGCCGCCTCACACGCCGCCTGCACATCTTCTGCACCGGAAGCCTGAAAGCTCCCAACGATTTCCGTGGTGTTGGCGGGATTGATGTTGGGAAAAGTCTTTCGCGATTGGCATTCCGTCCACTGGCCGGCAACATAGTTACAAAATAGATTGGACATAGATTCTCTCTTGCAAGGAATTGGGGAATGACCTTGAGCTCTGTGGTGCGAGCAAGTCATTATGGTCAGGCGGTTCAGCCCATGTCAAGGAGACCCGAGGATGGCGGCGCGATGCCATTGCAAACCTTTGCGTTTCATTTGAAATTTGGTATGGTGACGACGGGAGCAAAGGTCACTGGTACTGCTGAAACCATTAGGGAAGTAAGTTACTTTATGCACCACAGAAAGGTGGAGATCCATGTCATTCCAGGAAGCTCTGGAGACGCCTCCACGTGATGAACGCTTCAAGGCAACTGTTTATGCGATGAACAGCCTTCTTCTCCAGAAGGGCGTTTACGCTCCCGAAGAATTCGAGCAAATGTTCAAGGAATGGGCTGAAAAAGAGCGCGCCAGGACGGATGCCGCTAATCGACCCCATCTTCCTGCGCCCACCCTTTAGTTTTTCTTCCTGGTTGCCAGATCACCCCAACTTGGCCATTCACATCCCTTCACTCCGACTTGATCCGCAGCAAACGGCGCATCTCTTCCTCCGCGCGATTGATGGGGTGCGTGTCCGCTTGCGCGCGCAGTTTCTTGAAGACAGGGTAGCCAGCGGCCTACTCACTGCGCCACTCGGCGTCGAACCGGCCGTCGCGGATTGCCCTGAGTCGCGAAGGTTCAGCGCTTGGGCGCGCCCCTGATTCCCATAGCCAATGATTCCGAGGGTTTTTTGACGGAGTATTTCCAGGCTGGCGTCGGGATCGTAGGAGGGTTCCATCGGCTTGTCGATGCCTTTCATTGATTGGGATAATGCACAGGAAAATCCATTGTCGGCGCGCGGTGGAGGGGTGTCAATCAGACTGGACCTCCACCGCGACGCCTCATTGCGGAACCACCGGCAGAATCAGCGCCGAGGGATGTTCGCCATTGTGGTAAACGCTGTTGAGGGCTTTTACCATGCGTGCCGAATGGCCCTGGTCCTCGCCCGTGTTCAGATTCCGATCATAGTGAGGAAAATTGCTGCTGGAGATTTCCACGCGCAGTTTGTGACCCTTCAGGAACACGCTGGAAGTGGCCACAAGGTCAAGGGTGAGTTTATAAATTTCACCGGGGTTCATGAACTCGGCTTTTTCCGGGGAAATGCGGTAGCGGGCGCGCAGGATTCCGTCGGTCAGATTCTGCGCATATCCGTTAGGCCAGACATCCACCAGCTTACCCGTGAAGTCCGTATCGACAGCCGAGGAGCTGGCATAGAGTTCAAGGGTGATCGGTCCCGTGACTTCGAAATCCTCTTGGAACGCCGGCGTGGAATAAACCAGCACGTCGTCGCGCGCTTCCACGGGCCGCTGGTCGAAGGCGCCGGAGGGCTGATGATTGTTATCGCAGCACAAGCCACCGCCGCGCGTGGGGGTGGGGTCCGCCGGGTCGTAGGTGTACTTGTCCGCAGGCTCGGCGGCGGGAGCGGCAGTGCTCAAAACGCCATTGCCGCTGAGGGTATTGGCGTTGCCCTGCGAGTGCAGGTAATAGCGCGTGTTTTTGGCGCGCGCCAGCGGCCAGTCATCCTCATCGCGCCAGGCATTGCGGCCCATCACAAAAATCTTCACCGGCTTCTCTTTCTCGAGGCCGTTCGCAACGCCCTTCAAGACATAGTCGAACCAGCGTATGCGCAGTTCATTGATGTTGAATTCCCGGTCACCGTTGCGCGCGCTGGGACCAAAATCGATGTCGCCCGTCTTGCCGTTGAAAGGTCCATGGAACCAGGGCCCTACAAGCAGGCGCTGTCCATGGCGTGCGGCGTCGCTGCCGCCACGCGCTTTGATATGCATATAATTTCTAAGGGTTCCCCCCAAGAAGATGTCGTACCAGCCCCCTTGGTGATATGCGGGTACCCGGATATTCGCATCGTGATCGTCAATCGAGATTGGTTTCCAATAGTCGTCGTAGTCGGGATGAGCAAGCCAGTCGAAATAAGAATTCGCCAGGCCCGCGGACGTGCCGGTGCTCAAGAGGGGGTAATCGGAAAGCGGCAAGCCCGTGTCCCAGAGGGAGGCCTTGGAGTCCTTGCCCACGCGGCGGGCGAGGGTGTTCATAGCCAGACCGCTCGTCCAGGATTGGCCAAACCAGAGGGCGAACGCTCCTCCCTGATAGGTCCAGCCGTCGTGATAGTTTGAGGCCGTAACCTGGGGAAAAATCGCGGCCAAGTGCGGCGGGGAGGCGATGGCCGCCAGCATCTGGGTGGCCCCGACGTACGATCCACTGTACATCCCAACTTTTCCATTCGAATAGGGCAATGCGGCAGCCCACTCCACCGTGTCGTAGCCGTCCTGCGATTCGTATTTGAAGGTATACCATTCCCCTTCCGACGCGAAGCGGCCACGCACATCCTGAACCACGACGACGTAGCTGTGCGCCGCGGCCATGGGACCGAAATCTATCTCGCTGCGTTTGTCGTAAGGGGTGCGAGTGAGGAGCACGGGAAATTTGCCTTCTGCTTTGGGCCGGTAAATATCCGCGCGCAGCACCACCCCGTCACGCATTTTGGCAGGCACGTCGCGATCCACGACAACCGCATAGTGCTCCTCAGCACGGGCTAGGGCCCCTACC
Source organism: Terriglobia bacterium (assembly GCA_050018435.1). Classification (GTDB taxonomy): domain Bacteria; phylum Acidobacteriota; class Terriglobia; order UBA7540; family UBA7540; genus Bog-366. Next base: position 2,263 of record JBEKAD010000093.1, on the reverse strand, counting down.
CAGGACAGGGTTACGAGCAATGCGTAAATCACACGTCGGTTCATGGGATCCTCTGGGGTTTGTGGAGTAACGTCTCGTGGTCGAGTCGCGCCACGGCAATTTCATCCCCGGCTTGAGATCCCGGCCGAGGGCGCGGCTGAGCGCGAAAGTCAGCGTGGTCATGTTGGGGCCAAAAACAATTTCCTCTTGAAAATCCTACGCCGTGAACCGGGCGCATCAGCCGTTGACGGCTTTCATCGCCGCTTCCGCGTAACGGTCGCCGGCGGCAGCGCCCAGGGGCGCGGCCTCGTTAAGTTGCGCCAGGTCGTGCAAGGTCAAAGGGAGTTCGAGCGCTGCCAGGTTCTCTTCCAGGTGCGCGCGGCTGGCGGTGCCGGGGATGGGGACAATCCCTTCGCTCTGCGCCAACACCCAGGCCAGCGCGAGTTGTGACGGCTTCCAACCCTTTTTCGCGGCGATCTGTTCAACGCGCCGGACCAGCTCGAGGTTGCGCTGGAAATTCTCTCCCTGGAAACGCGGATGGTTACGCCGCCAATCATCCGGAGCCAAATCTTCGTAACGCTGAAACCGGCCCGTCAGGAATCCGCGGCCCAGCGGGCTGTAAGCAACAAAGGTGATTCCCAACTCCTCACAGACAGGAAGGATCTGCTCCTCGGGGTCGCGTGTCCACAGCGAGTACTCCGTTTGCAAGGCGCTGATGGGATGCGTACTGTGCGCGCGGCGGAGGGTGGTGGGAGCAGCCTCGGATAGTCCCAGGGAGCGAACCTTGCCCGCCTCGATCAAACGAGACATGGCGCCCACAGTCTCTTCGATCGGCACGGTGCGGTCGACGCGGTGCTGGTAATAGAGGTCGATCGTCTCCATCTGCAACCGTCGCAGGCTGGCTTCGCACGCCTTGCGCACGTACTCGGGGCGGCCATTAATGCCGACAAAGAGGCCCTCGGCGTCGCGCACATTCCCGAATTTCGTTGCCAGCACCACCTGATCGCGTCGGCCTTTGAGGGCGCGGCCAACCAGTTCCTCGTTGTTGCCGCAGCCGTAGACGTCGGCGGTGTCAAGGAAATTGACGCCGAGGTCGAGGGCGCGATGGATCGTCGCCACCGACTCCGCCTCCTGTTGGGGACCATAGAATTCGGACATACCCATACAGCCCAGCCCGAGGACCGAGACCTTAAGCGGGCTGTGGCCAAGTTTGCTGAACCGCATTGGGGACTCCTCATGACTCGCGACAATGAATTGACAATCAAACAGCATAGCATCCGGAGGGGAGTCGCTCAAGGCTTTGCGGCGCAGGGGGTGCACGACACAAAAGTGAGAGGCCGAATTGAAGAGCGCTGGCGTTGTTCATTCTTACAGCTATAATAGCCGTAAGGAGGAACTATGCGCGAAACTCACCCCGTCCCCGCTCCGGTTCAGAGACTGGCCACGGAGTTGGCTGAACCACAGCCCATGCGTCGAGGGTCCCTCTCCGAGCGCTACGTCAAGTGCTGCAAGCCCGGCTGCGCCTGTGCGAAGCAACCCGAGGAGCGTCACGGGCCTTACTACAGCTTGACCCGGGCGGTGGCCGGACGGACTCAGTCCCGGTTCGTCTCGGCCCAGCAGGCCGAACTCGTGCGCCGGCAAGTGGAGGCCGGACGGCGCTTTCGCAGGCAGGTGGACGCCTTCTGGGAGGCCTGTGAAGCTTGGGCCGATGCCCAACTTGAAGCGTCCCAGGCCGCCTCCCCGGAGGGGGCCCAAAAAGGGGGCTACAAACGGCTTGGGAAGCGGAAGTCACCCGGGAGGTCGAAGCCCTGCTAGGGCCGGAGGCGGTGGAGAACCTCGATTTCGAGGCGCTGGAGGTGGCCCTGCGACGCCGAACCCTAGGACTGGCGGCGCGGGCCATTGAGCAACGACTCAATGCCGACACCTCCGACCACACCGGGCCGCAGCAACCCTGCCCCTGTGGTCAGATGGCTCGTTATGTGGATCGGCGGTCGAAGCGCTTGCAGAGCGTGCTGGGGGAGTTGCGCCTCGAGCGCGCCTACTATCATTGCTCCGCTTGCGGAGAGGGTTTTTGTCCTCGCGACCGCGCCCTGGGAGTGGAAGGTACTTCTCTGTCTCCGGCCGTGCAGCGGATGGTGGGCACGGTGGGGGCGATGGTCAGCTTCCAGGAAGGGAGTGAATTGCTGCGCGACTTGGCCGGCCTCCCCGTCGACGCCAAGCAGGTGGAGCGCGTCGCCGAAGGACTGGGAGCCGAGATTGCCGAGGAAGAACGGCGTCACGTCGA